>NZ_PVWO01000479.1 GCF_003003845.1 Chamaesiphon polymorphus CCALA 037
GCGTGTTCCTTTCCCCTTTAACCTTTCCCCTTTACCCCACTTCACTAACGATTTTGGATCTGGTGCAAGATATGAGTATTTTCATTTTACCCCTTCCCCTTTCCCCTTTCCCCTTTAACCCTAAAGTATGAAAAGAATCATTTCCATACGTCGGATAAAACTCGGATAAAATTGGTCGAGCGATCGACATCCGATGGTAAAATTAAGATAGACGTATGTACCCAAAAGCGATTAGCCAAAGGTTAGGCTTCGCCAACGTGAAGGTTCTCAATTTATCTCGACCAGGGTTGGAGGTCAACAACAATCTCGATATTCGGATTGCTGTTAGCGTTGGCGTAGCCTACCGTAGGTAATCCCCAATCAATGATGTTAGGGCTGGGAAGAATCCGAACTGCTGTTGAAATCGTGCTAACGGTTCCCGATCCCTACGATCCAAACGAACCGTTGTGCAGACATTGCCGCTATGTGGTGGCGGCTCTTGACAGATCTGGGAGTACTTTAAAACAAATTCCGCCCGATCTAGAAGAGATTGAGAGTAAGATCGTAGAACTTACTCTCATCGGTCACAAGTTTATAAGAATATTCGATTTGCTAGACAAATGAGAATTCAGCCTATAAAATTACCATTTTTGGAATATCTCAGTTGGCAAATAGTCGATCCTTATCGATTGACTGAAGCTGAAATGTTGGCGCGTTACGAGCGTGGTTGGCGATATCAACGTCAAGTCGATATTCCAGGTGAAGAATTAGCTTGGATCGAGCAACTTGCACTCGATAACAAATCGTGGCTGGGGAGTGAATTTATGGATTTTAAAATCGATCGTCATGTGACAATTCACCGTATTCTAGCGGGATTGAATCGGGATGTATTGAGTGAATGTCGGGCTTATTTTGGAGGTGGTACTTTAATATCCTTGGACTTGGGCGAGTATCGTACCAGTAACGATATCGACTTTATTTGTCCGTTTGGAGCAGATTACAGTAAATTGCGGAGGTTGATTAACGAACGCACTCCCCAGGTTCTATTAAGAGATGACTCTAATGTGGAAATCTCACGAATTACTATCGACCAGTACGGAATTAGGATGGGAATTGTTGCGAATGGAGTAACAATTAAAACCGAAATTATTGCTGAGGCTGGATTTGAGTTAGATCGTCCACGTTTGCCAAGCTGGTCGCCAGTTGAGTGCTTGAGCATCAGCGATTGTTTTACCAGTAAATTATTGGCTAATGCAGATCGTTATAACGATCGAAGTATTCAAGCCCGCGATCTCATCGACTTAGCTCATTTGCGATTAGCAAGCCCGATTCCAACTTCGGCAACTGTTAAGGCTGAGGCTGCTTACTATCGAGCTATACCTGCATTAACTGATGCGTTAATTCAATTTCAACGCGATCGCGATTGGCGGTTTGATTGTTACGAGCAGCTAAATATATCACAATGCGATCGTTCGCGAACGATCGATGGGATCGATTTGTTAGCCCTCGATTTTGGTTTGAGTTTGACAGACCGAACGATTGCTGAATCTGGCGATCTGGGTGGGCATTGATATGCCTAAGAACACCGGACATAACTGCGCTCAATGCTCCAAAATTACCGCCACCCAAGCGCGAGAAAAAAACTGCTGGGATGACGATCGTTGTCCCGACAGGCGTTCGTACCATCGCAATAAAGCAGCTACCGCCATCCGGCGGAAGGAGCAGCGGCAAAATGCTGCGATTAACCAGGAGGTAGGCTCTGCCACCGAGCCGACGGAACCCATCGTCCCGAATGTTTATGCGGCAGAATTGTGCCTGTGGGTCAACCGCTCGAATAACACCATCCATGCGATCGGGGCGCGGCTCTATTGTGGGTCGGTGCTGACGGATCGAATTCAGGCGATTCATTGTCTGGGGCTGACAGAGGCTCAACTCAAGCAGACGGGGCGCAACATTCTCTCGGCACTGTCCGCCCAACACGACGGGATTGCCCTGGCTAAATTTCGAGTGATTAAGGAATTTGACAGCACTCTTTGTCCGTTAACTGATTGTCGTGACTATTAAGCTAAGTCGGTCTGAGCCTAAAATCGAACAACTTACGATCTGGACATTGCTCGAACGGGTGAGTGCAGCTCCAGAGGACGCAAATATCATCGATTTGAGCAATTGGATTGGTTCGTTGGAGTTAGAACCCGCTGGCGATGCCTTGGTTGTTTGGGCGGATTGTTATCGCGATCGGGCAATTCAACTACTCGATGAGTGGCAACACCAGCCATCGGTATTTGCGGGGGAATTAGTCGAGCCACGATACGATCGAGCGATTTTCGACGAGCTGGTGCTAGGTCGGATGGAGTGGGATCTGGGGGATTTGGTGGAGACGAGCGATAATTACTATCCAACCGCTCGACAGGCGGCACCTAAGATCGCTCCAGTAAGTAAAGATGCAGCCCTGGCACTGGCTGATTTTCAAGATGCTTTGGATACAGCGCACGAAGAAGATATTTCTAATTGGGGTGCCACAATTCGATCGCGACTGGAGGAGTTGGGTCGAGAGGTGTCGTTGCTTGAATTGCAGGAATCGATCGAGATGCCGCTGGTGCAGATGTGGCTGGCGTTGCTGCTCAATGGGATGAGGCTCGAACAACGTGGTGATTTTTATCAAACCGAGCAGGTTTGGGTGTTGCGTTAAATTTCAACTACTTCGACATAATCGCATTCTTCACAGCTCAGTTGTCCGGTTTCATCGTGGCTTAAACCACCCCAACCACAGACAGGGCAACAGATTTCTATGAATTCGGAACAGCTTTGTTGGCTGGCAGTTAGCTCTGGAATCACGATCGATCGTACGTCCTGAGATGTCATGAATTACTCTCCATAGATTTCTTCTAAGCACTGTTGTGTACATACCTCTAAGTCGGTGTCGCTCTGACAATCTCTTAACTATTTTGCTTGCGTACCCGCTCGTACAATTCGGTCATCACCTCGATAAAAGAGTTGTCCTGCGTCCAAAACGGTGGAAAATCACCTCCCTTTTTGACGACAACAGCGGGAATAGTGGCAAGTTCGCCCACGTCTACTGTTTGCGGCAATCGTTGCGCTCCTTGCCAAAAATCCTTGGGCGTGGCGGGAAGCGCGAGGGTGATTTTTTTAGGCTTGGTATAGTAAGAATCTGTCGCGGCAATCGGTAATTCCACCTCATCGAGAGTTGAAGCTAGTGCTTTCCCTAATGGCGATTTGGCTAATTCCTGTTGAAGTTTCGATCGAGAGATTCCTCGCAGTTCAAATAATAGGAACGGATCGCGATCGAGTTCGGCTGCAACTAGATAGTAAACTCCAGCAATATGTTTGCAGGGATTACTATAATCGGGACAAGAACAGTCAGTCTTGAAATCTTGACGATTGTGTGGGAGCAGGTGTAGATTCAGTTCGGCGAAAGTTGCTTCGATGTTATCGGGGACTTCGCCTAAGAGGAGTTTAGAGATTAAACTTGCTTTAGCACCGAGACGAGCAATTACTTTCGACCAATCTGCTGCTGAGATCTGTTTAATCTCGATCGAGATTTTATAAAGTGGTTCTTTATAAACGCCAAAATAGGGATTGACCGAACCTCTGACTTTAGCAGTAATTTTACCGTTGGCAATCTGATGTTCTATGACTTTGCCGTTACGAGCATAGGCACGTCCGCGTCCCAATCTAGCCTCATCGCTAAATTCTTCTAACGCCTGAATAAATTCCTGTCCCCACCAAGTTCTACTAAATTGTGCCATAGCTATTTAAAATTGTTCGAGTTTAAAACTACCGGACGAGTTACGAGTTATAAGTTATAAGTTATTAGCTACAATACTGTTTGTTTATTTAAGGCAATTAATTTTTTAAAGCTTTCATTATCTAACTCTGTCAGCCACGATTCATCGGATCCGACGATCGAATCAGCCATCTTTTTCTTATTTTCGATCGTTTCGTCGATCCGTTCTTCTAATGTACCTAGAGTCACGAATTTATGCACGAATACATTTTTTTGCTGTCCGATTCTAAAAGCTCGATCTGTTGCTTGATCTTCTACTGCGGGATTCCACCAGCGATCGAAATGAAAAACGTGGTTAGCTTTAGTTAATGTAATCCCCACACCACCCGCTTTTAATGACAGTACAAAAGCCGCAGTTTCGGTTTCGGGATCTTGAAATTCAGTTATCATTTGTTCGCGTTTGGAGCGAGATGTACCGCCATGCAGATAATAAGTACGGTAGCCGATTTGTTTGAGATACTGTTGTAGAGCTTCGCCAATTTCGGTGAATTGAGTAAATATTAATAGGCTCTCTCCTTCTGCGGTAATTTCTTCGAGCATTTCACCCAAGCGTTGTAATTTGTGAGAGCGGTTAATGCTAAATTCACTATTATCTTGCAAGAATTGGCGGGGATGATTGCAAATTTGTTTGAGTTTCATCAGGGTAGATA
>NZ_PVWO01000071.1 GCF_003003845.1 Chamaesiphon polymorphus CCALA 037
GGGAGTTGGGAGAGGGAAGTTGGGAGTTGGGAGAGGGAAGTTGGGAGAGGGAAGTTGGGAGAGGGGAGAGGGGAGTTTAGGCAAAAGTGGGCATTTGAAAAAAAGTGGATGATCGAAGAATGTACGTGGACACTAACGTCGTGACTACTCACTCCCAACTCCCAACTCCCAACTCCCAACTCCCAACTCCCAACTCCCAACTCCCAACTCCCAACTCTTACTCAATCTTGAACTGACCGACATTCTTCTGTAATTCCTGAGCGAGGGTGAGTAGCTCTTGGAAAGAGGCTTGGACGTTATCAGCGCGCAGTGAAGTTTTGTGGGAGATATCGGCGACGCGATCGATACTTTGAGTTACTTGCAGTGAATTTTCGGATTGAAGTAGTGCGGCTTGGGCGATCGATTCGACTAGTTCGCCGATTTTGGTACCGATGGCGGTGATGCGATCGAGGCTCAATCGGGTTTCATCGACTAGTTTGGTACCGATGACTACTTGTTCGGTACCTGCTTCCATTGCCGTAACTACTTCACTCGTCTGTGCCTGAATACTGGCGACGAGATTCTCAATTTCTCCGGTAGCGGCAGCAGATTGGCGCGCCAGCGAGCGGACTTCTTCGGCAACTACCGCAAAGCCGCGACCCTCTTCACCCGCGCGGGCGGCCTCAATACTGGCATTGAGTGCCAGCAAGTTGGTTTGTGCGGCAAAGCTACTAATCAGGTTGACAACTTTAGAGATTTTTTGGGAAGATTCACCCAGTCGCTTGACTTTTTTGGCAGTTTCTGCAACTGTGTTGCGAATCGTCAAAATCCCTTCTACCGCTGAGTTCATAGCGGCATCGCCAGCTTGAACTAATTGCGCCGACTCCATTACGGCAGATTCGGCAACTAGGGCATTGTTAACGACTAGCTCGATCGAGCCAGACATATCTTGGAGGCGACGTAAAGCTAAACCGATATCTTCAGATTGTTGCAAGGCTTCGAGCGACAGTTCGGCAACAGAGATTTCGTTGATATTGGTGGTGCTGACTACTTGCTGCGAGATATTCCGCACTTTCCCAACCAGTCGGCGCAAACTCTCGACGGTAGAGTTATACGAGTCGGCGATCGTGCCGATTTCATCTTCAGTCACATGAGCGCGAATCGTCAGATCCCCTTGACTGATCCGATCGACTTGGATCAGCAGATCCCAGGCGTTCTTTTGGAGTGCTTGTCTGGCGGCTTCTTGGCTGGCAGCATATCCAGCTTGCTGGAAGTTGGCAATTTCTAATTGGCGGACTAGTTGCCCTTGGTTGAGCGCGACACCGACTTGAGCCGCGAGTTGCAGCAGGAGATCGATTTCTGATTGCTGCCACTGACGCGGCTGCCGACACATAGTACCGCTGAATAGCCCAAAGAATTTATTGTTGACGATAATCGGGGTGGTGACGATCGACTTGATGTGGACTTGGGCTAAATTAGCCAGCAGCTCGGGACTAAATTCCGTAGTTTCGAGACTATCGAGTTGAATGAACGAACCTTCGGCATAACCCTTACCCAAAACTTCAAACATCAAATCGGCGGCAATCGTGGTACCGAGGATCGAAAATTCTGCTGCTGCGACCGATTCAGCGATGACTTTGCCTTCGCCTTGGCCGTTGCTATCTACTACCAAAATACTCGCCCGATCGAGTCCCAATGCCGTGCGGATTTCCGGTAGCGCAAGGTTGAGAATTTCGGTTTCGTCGATCGATTGTCGCAGTTTGAGCGTAATTTCTGAGATTAATTGTGACTGTCTGGCAGCAGCTTCGCGCTCCTCGATCAGTGATGCCTGATTGAGTGCCAGAGCCAGTTGGGTTGCTAATTGATTGAATAGATTAATTTCTTCTGGCTGCCAAGCGCGCGGTTCTTGACATTCATGACCGATCAATAAACCAAATAAGTGACCGTCGATCGTAATCGGCACGACCAAATTTGCCCGGACTTGCAGACTTTCTAACATCTGAATGTGACAATCGGTCAACCCAGCTTGATAGATATCGGGAAAGGATGTAATTTTACCTTGCTGGTAACCAGCATCTTTAATGCAACAATCATCGATCCGTTCGTTGAGAATCGACATCTTGCCCTCAGCTACTGATTCGGCACTAATTTTACCTCTATATTCGGCATCTAGCTCGAAAATAACGGCTCGATCGAGATCTAGTGCGTAGCGCACGAGTTCGACAGCAGTGGTAAGAATATCTTGACGTCTGAGCGATTGGCGTAATTGCAGTGTAAAGTTGGAAATAATCTGCGATCTACGCGCATCATTTTCGCGTTGAACAAAAAGTTGAGCCTGATTGAGCACCAAACTAATTTGATCGGCAATTTGGCCGAGCACCTCAATGGTATCTGCTTCCCAAGTACGCGGCTCATGACACATGTGCCCGATAATCAAGCCAGATAATTTGTTATTGACAATGACGGGTAAGACTAAATTGGCTCTAACTTGCAGGCGTTCGAGCATCTGAATGTGGCACGGCGTCAATCCGGCTTGATAAATATCATCGATCGCCGTAATCCGTCCTCTTTCGTAGCCTGCACCGTGAGTTTTTTGCAGACAAGTATCGTCGATCGTCTGTCCCAAAATCGATGGTCGATCGGGGGCGAGCGATTCGGCCACGATGGTGGTTTCCCAACTGTCATTGAGAGTCAAGAATATCGCCCGATCGAGTTCAAACGTCTGCTGAATATTTGCTAGAGCCATCTCTATAATCAAATCGCGATCGAGTGACTGCCGCAGTTGGAGTGAAATTTCGGAAAGTAAATTCTGCTGCGCCAGCTTCGCCGTGCGTTGGGCGATCGACTTGCGCCGCTCGAGCACTAATCCAATGCGATCGGCCACAGTGGCAAATTTGTCACTCTCGGCTTTAGTCCATCTTCGGTCTTCGGTACACACATGGCCGACGAGCAGCCCCAAAACTCGATCTTCAAATAAGATCGGCGTTACCAACCGCGCACGGATCTGGAGCTGTTCTAGTATTGCGATCTCATCGGCCTTGAGTCCGCCACTCTCATTGAGATTGTAAATATTAGAAATGCGATCTGGCCAGCTCTCTTCACTGTCGATCTCATACTGTAAATATCGCTCTAACATCGTCTCGTCGGACAATACATAGGCCGGAGCTACTGCCATGGCCACAATTTGACTCGGTTGTGGCGTACTCAAGCCGATTGCCAGCGACCGATCGAGATTGAATTCCTGGCACACTAGCTCTAATGCTTCTTCTAGCAGCCGAGTCGATTCACTCGCATCGTTTACTTGCAGTGCTTGCGACAACATATTCGTGCGCTGCAATTCTAAAGCTTGAAAATTCCAAGTTGTAATTTGCTCGATGGCTAAACTCAAACGCTGTGCTGTTTGGTTACAAAAAGCGACTTCCCAAGATTGCCACTCCCGCAAGTGACTACATTGATGGATGGCGAGTAATCCAGTTAGTTCGCGATCGACCAAAATCGGCACGACGATCGTCGATTTTAGCTGCATTTTGGCAACAAACTTCCGTTGTTTCGTACTGAGTTGGAGCCGACTGTAGTCTTCAATTACCGAGCTTTTACCTTGCTGGTATCGCGCCCACTCTTCTGAAGACTCTGTAAAAGAGATGGGTTCGACTAGCGTTGAGAGTGTTGCCGCATGGCCATCGGCAATTGATTCGGCAACCACCGTCGCACTGCCATCTGGATGGCAACGATAGATCGATACTCGATCGGCATTGAGGATATTGCGCACCCCATTGACACTAGTATTATAGACTTGGAGCCGATCGACTGATTCTTGAGCGGTAAGCGCGATTTTACCAAATAGTTTGTTGGCTTTTGCCGCCAACTGCTGCTGTTGCAGAGTGTTATTAAAGTTAGCAACTAGCTGGTTGAAGCTATCGGCTAGTTCTTGAAATTCATTGGTATTCCCCGGCTCAACGCGGACGGAAAGATTGCCGCTAGCTGCTTCAGTAAGTTTGTTGGTAACTTGTTTAATCGAACCAGACAGTTGGCGACTCGCCCACACTCCAATCCCCAGATTGACAAACCCGATCGATAGCAAGATCGCGATCTCTACCCATTGACGCTCTGACGATACTTCTTGACGCTCGATTTGTGCCGATGCTGGCGATTGAGGTCTAACAATTTTACTCACCAACAGCCATCCACCCAAACCGACTGGTAGGATCGCCGAGCACAAAATCATCAACACGATTTGTTGCTGCAACGTTCGCGACTGCCGCTGCGCTGGCTCGCTCCTGCTATGAGTCAGATGTGAGGCATGAATGGGAGTCAGATCTGCACGTTCTGCATCGATCCAAGCCAATGAGTCGGGATCGTCAGTAGCTGTGCGCTCGTCCAGACTGGGTAATTCTGGGACATTCGTCGTTGTTTGGGCTTCGTCTCGATCGATCGTATTCATCAGTTTATGGTGATAAAAATAGTTTTAATTTATTTAGACATCAGCATGAAGATCGGCCCGATCGAAGATCGATCGTCCATCCAAAACCAGAAAATTTTCACCCGTTACTGATTGCCACACTCCCCGCGACCATGGTGATAATTCGGGATAGATGTGACTCGGTGCGGGAATGTGAGTCGTCGCTAGCGAGTACCATTCGATCTCGGCAATGGCATCTACTACCAAACCGATCGTCTTGACCGAGCGATTTTCACCAGCTCCAGAGCTTAAATCGCCATCGACAATACTCGTTAGCACGATCGTCGGGGAGAGACTCCGATAATTGCGAGCGGAAGTGTCTAGACCTAATAATTTTGCCAAATCGACAATCCACAGGATTTCGCCCCGCCAATTGTAAACACCCATTACCATCGGCGGTAGATGGGGCATGGGCACCACTCGATCGAGCGGAATATTTAATAGTTCGGTAACTTGTTGGCGTTGCGATTGGGTATGAGCATCGATCTCCATCAAAGCCACGAGATCGGGTTGAATCGTAAATCTCAAAAATTGCTGTTGCGTTGGCGCGGACTCAACAACTGATGCCGATCGACGCGCGTGAGTATTGCTGGCTGCGTTCAATATATTCACCTCAACAATTATCGGTAATTCATTATTTGCTAATCGATCTTTTGTTTTAAATTTAAGGTGATTTTATCCACAATCCGATTGACGTTGCCAGATTCAACCAATCAATTTTTGCATAACATCAATAAAATCATTTCGATTCACAGGTTTGCTCAAATAAAGATCTGCACCTTGCTTTAATCCCCAGAATCTATCCATGTCGGTATTTTTTGTCGAGCACATGACTACAGGAATTTTCTGTGTTTCTGTCTGAGTCTTGATCGTCCGACAAATCTCAAATCCGCTTCTGCCTGGTAAAACTACATCTAAAAAGACGATATCTGGTTTATTATTACTTAAATAACTGAGAGCTTCTTCTCCGCTGGCTGCCGAAATTACGCGCCAACCTAAATTCTCTAGGTAACTAGTCAAAATCATCAGATCGGTATGCATATCATCAACAATCAATGCTGTAGACATTTTGGTTGCCATAAATAATAGATACTTTAAATAGTTGTAATTATTTGTTTAAAACTGGGCTTAAATACTTGCGAGCGACTTCTAATACTAATTCTGATTGGACTGGTTTCGTCAAAAAGTCAGTTGCGCCAACGACCTTGGCTCGAACTCTGTCGATCACCCCGTCATTACCTGTCAAAATCACAATTGGGGTATTTTGAAAAGCACCGATTTTGCGCAACCGACTACAAATCTCATAGCCATTAGCATTGGGCATCACCAAATCTAGAAAAATTAAGTCCGGCTTTTTGGCCACAACGATCGGAATGGCTTTGAGTGAATCCATCACGCTGGTAAATTGATACCCTTCTTGTTGAAAAATTTGCTCTAACCGATCGCACACGAACGGACTATCGTCGATACAGACGATCGATGACGCTTTAGAGCCGCGTCGCTGTTTGCCAGACGCAACTGGACTGGTAAAGTCGGCGAGATCTATCAAGCTGAGCATTCCTGATTCTAGATGCGCTCGAAATGATTGCCCGATCGCCACAGGTGTTTTCTTAGCTTTGGCAGCAATCTCGCGAATACTATGTTCTCCATTTAATACAAATCGCAGTGCTTGATAGGCAGATGGCGAAACTATCCGTTGAAAATCTGTCGGTGCAACAATTTTAATCGCACGATCGGGTAAGATTTCTGCCAATCCCACCTGTTGCCATTGCTGCTGTTGTTGGACGGCGATCCCCAAGGCTCGATCGAGATCGATCAGCGTTAACTGCGGACTGAGGCGATCTCGATCGACTTGTTCGTAGCTGACTTCCTCGGCTTGAACGATATCAAACAATACCTCTACGATCGTGGTTTGAATGTGTTTGATTAAGGCATCTCGGCCAATTCGTCCTTGCTTGGCCCAATTGACCAATAAATAATACTCCCAGCAGCTATTTAGCTCGCTTGGCGTCAATGCCGAAACATTTGTCAGCGCATCGATCCGGACTTGGAGATCCTCCGCAGCACTGATATCTACGCCTGCTAGAGTGGAATTTCTCACCCAACGGCGAATTGGATGGCTACCTCCAGTCGCATAAAGGATGCGACCGAGGTAGACATAAAGGCACCACTCTTGCCCCAATGTACTTTTGAGTAATATATGTCCACTGAAGTGTTGGTGCTTGATCTCACTCAACTGAGTAGCCAAGCGATCGAGCGTTAGATATTCAGCAACCATGTGATTTTTCCGTTGTCAGCAGCTAGGGTCATGCGGGATTCCGTTAGGGCTAATCATGTCGATTCCGTAGGCTTAGTATGCCCACAATTGCCATCTTTTGCTCACAATGTGAATTAGAGGATCGGGGCTAGTAGTCTTAGGCATAAATAGATGTACTAGTGTGTCCCGTGTTTCGGGAATTGGGAATTGGGAATTGGTAGTGTCAGATAGGAACCTGAGATGTGTCTGTTCGTAAGCTCAGACACAGTTCAACACCGCTCTCCTCATCCTGCAAATCCCTAAACCCTGCTAAGAATTATCAAAGTGTCTTGACAAAACTTAGATTTTGTTCGTGTTGAGCATTTTCGCTTGAATTAATTTGTTAAAAATGAAATTAAGCAGTTCTCAAGCCCTGATGACTAGATAATTTACGTCCATGGGAATACCCCGGATCTGCAATTTTACAGATCGACAGTCTTGTCAAATAAATGTTATGCTTCTTAACATATAGGCAAAAGTCCGATCTCAATTCAGTCAAATGTCCCTTAGTAATCGGCTCGCGCTCGATATTCACAGTAGGAGTACACAGTATGTCTAAATCATTCGACCTATCCTTAGAACAACAATTCAGCATCCGCTCGTTCGAGCACCAAGTCAAAGACATGAGTCACGCACAGGCACAAGAATTTCTCGTCAACCTGTACAAACAAATGATGCTCAGAGAAAACAGTTACAAAAACCTCATCGCACATCAATGGGGCATGGACGAACCCAACGGCCAAGCCGCATAGTGTGGGTTCAGAGTCAGAACGTTTATACTGGAGAATTATTCCAGGTTGAGTACATAGATGCAGACAGTTAAGACTGGTCAAAACCTGTGATGGTTTTGTAACTAGCGACCTCCCTCTCTATCTAAACGATCGATAATGATGGGGTTTGGGGCGCAGACTGTTTGACATTACAGAAAAAATACAATATCTTTAGTTTCTAAGCAGTTGGTAGCTGTACAATGGTCGAGATTGTGGCTAATTGAAGCCATGGCCAAAGTATCCCAATAGCTATTTTATGTTTGATTGCATTATTGTCGGTGCTGGCCCTGCTGGAGGCAGTGCAGCGTACCATCTAGCCAAACAAGGTCGATCGGTATTAATTCTCGAAAAAGATAGTCTACCTCGGTATAAACCTTGCGGTGGTGGCGTCTCTCCAGCGATCGCGCAGTGGTTTGATTTTGATTTTAGTCCTGCAATCTCCTGTCGAGTTGACACTTTGCGGTACACGTTGAATTTAGAAGATCCCGTCGATGTCAAGCTCGAAAACCAAGAGCCAATCTGGATGGTAAAACGAGATGTATTCGACCATTTTCTCGTCCAACAAGCCCAAAAACAAGGTGCTGAATTACGTGACAATACTGAAGTTAAAAGTATCGAATTTAAAGTCGATCGGTGGGTAGTAAATACGGCCAATGGTAGCATCGAAGGCAAATATTTAATCGGTGCCGATGGAGCCAAAGGTAATATGGCCAAATGGCTGGGCTTTAAAGATCGCAAGCGTCGTCTGGCTGGAGCATTAGAAGTCGATGCCGCTAGCGATAATGTTGTCAATACCATTAACTTTGAATTTGGCTTAGTCAAAAACGGTTATATTTGGAACTTCCCTAAAGCCGATGGCTATTCGATCGGGATTGGTACCTTTCGCGGTGGCGAAGCCCAAGACTTCAAAAAAATTCTCGATGTCTACGGTAAAGGTGCATTCGGCATCGATATTAACAACTTCAAACAATACGGTCATCCCCTCTGTCTTTGGGATGGCGACCAAAAACTTCACACCCAAAATGCCGTCTTAGCTGGCGAAGCCGCCTGTGTTGTGGATCCGATGACCGCTGAAGGCATTCGTCCCTCAATATTCTCTGGGATTAAAGCAGCAGAAGCGATTCACTCCGCGCTTGGCGGTACTAGCAACGCGCTAGAAAAATATACCGAGACAATGATGACAGAATGGGGCGCAGATATGAAGTGGGCGCAGCGGCTAGCCACTGCTTTTTATCAATTCCCCAAAGTCAGTTACAAAGCAGCCGTCAAACGTCCGTCGGCAAGTATGACCATGGCACGAGTTCTCGCTGGCGAACTCAGCTACTCCGATATCGCAGGTCGAGCGATCAAGAAGCTCAGTGGTAGCCTCTTTGGTGGCAAATAATCGATCGCGTGATTTGGCGTTGCTAGATCTATGTATGATTCATCAAATAGAAAATTGATGAAACCAGAGGTAGGGGTAATTCATGAATTACCCCTACCTCTGGTTTCATACCTCAATCCAGCAACGCCCACGTGATTTTTGCCAAGACAGCGATTTGCGAAAAGTCGGAGCTGTTGAATGTTTCCGCCCGACCACCACTTAGTGGCGGCGCGCTTTTCTTTGAGACAAGCCGCGATACCAGACATTGCCCTTAACCTATTTGACAACCGACATCACTTTATTCGCCAGTAACAGATAGTCCCTCTACCCAAATTCGCGGACAAACACCGCTATTTGTCAGCTCTTCTTTTGGCTCGATATACGCGATCGAGTTTAATAATTCGCGGAAGTCTCCGGCAACAGTTGCCGCTTCAATACTGGTTTTTACGCCCTTATTAATTACCCAACCATCAAAAGGCAAGGAAAAGGAACCTTGTAACGATTGTACACCAGCATGGAGGGCTTGGAGGTCATCGATCAGGATGACATTTTCAGCGGTATCCAGGTTGTATTTATCCTCGATTGTTTCGCCCCCAGACACATGGTAAAAGTGGGGAGAAACAGTAATTTTCGATCCCATATTGGCATGTCCCGTCGGTTGAGCATTCATCCGTTTGGCAGTTCCCGCACTATGAATGAATGATGACAACACGCCTTTATCGATCAAGTTAATCCGACGGGTGGGAGTCCCTTCGCCATCGAAAGTTTCGATCCCGATATTACTCGGATGCAAAGCATCATCGGCGACGGATAATAATGGCGATGCAATCTGAGTACCTAAAGATTCGGGCGTGGATAAACTTTGATTATCCAGAATACTTTGGGCGTTAAATAGATTAGAAAAAGCACCGAGCAAGCTCAAAAACGCTTCGGGAGAGAAGACTACTGTATATTTGCCAGAAGCTACCTTCTCATAGTTGAGATGACTGATAGTTTTTTCGGCTGCTTCGTCGATACATTTTTGGACGTTTAATTTATCGAAACTATGACTGAGTTCAAAAGCTCCCGCACTGCGCGGCTTTTTACCTTCTTGTTCGGTTTTGGTATATAAGTAGAGCGAAGTATAAGAACGCGAATCGCTGCGGAGCGCACCATCGCTATTGAGATAAAATTGGTCGATCGAGCTTTGGGCTAAACTATTATAGGGGACGCTTTCGATCGCTTCATGTGCCTCTAATAATTTCCGCTCTGCATCTACTAAACTATCGATCAATTGCGGTACTGTTGCAGCGTCACCTGATTCTATCTCAATTTCGGCAATCGGTGCAGTCGCTTCGGGACTAAAGTCTGGTGCATGTTCTTTGATGCCAAAAAAGCTCGCTTCATGGGCGGTTTTCAGTGCTAGCTCCAAACCATTTTCATCGACATCGGTAGTACTAGTAATCCCGACGGTATTTTCACTATTCCAGACTCGCACGGTAATTCCCGATCGATTTGAAGCTTTGACTTGCTTGGGTTCGCCTTTATCGACTTGCACGCTGACGCTATCGGTAGCCGAGCCGGACAGATCGAATTTGGAAATGCCTAGTTTGGTGGCGATTTGATGTGCGGATGCTGAGACAGTTTGGATATTTAGAGACATTTTACTAACAGCTAAATTAAACTTTATAGATATTGTGTATTGGTCGATACGCAAGTGGATATTGGATTTAACTAGATCGAAAAAGGTTGTACTGGTGCTGATGAAGGAATGTTATATCCGTGAGTATGGTAATCCATCTCAATTACTGTATAGTTTTCGTGGAGTAGATTAAGTTTCTCCGCTTGTTTGGCTAGAATTTCTCCACCATCAATCGGAAATGCCCCTCCATCACCAACACCTGTCAATCGATAAAATTGAATTTCTCGACCGTTTCCATCAACTAGTTTTCCTCCCAGACAATAGGCTTGCAGTTTAGTTAAAACTTGAGCGACTGTCACTTTTTTGATGATGATTGTTGACTGCATCCCTGGTGCAATTTGCACACCATAAGCCCGTGTGGTGACGGAGACAATATCAGTTAATTGAATATCTGAGGGTAGACAATTAGAGAACGATGATTGGCGATCTCGATCGAGATCGACTGGCTGGTTATAAGGAGCGAGAATTATCTGATGCAACCGCTCCAATGTGCTGAGTGCAAAAAACTGTTCTCCTGTCTCTAAATCGACTCGTGCTGGAATATTTTCAATACATACTAGTTCACCATTGAATTCTAATGTGTGTGATACATATTGCTCTACTAAATTTCCGGTGGGGTCTTCACTCATCATTTATCTTCCTCTGATAGCTCTACCGTCCCCCGACGGTAATCGAATCGACCTTAATATGTGGCTGTCCGACAGTTACATAAATACTGCCACTTACCGAACCGCAGAAACCCGCAGCCAACCCTAGATCTGCCGAACACATCGAAATCTTATTCATGATTTCTTTCGCTTCGCCAATCAGCGTCGCACCCTTGAGCGGCTTGGTAATTTTGCCATTTTCGATTAGATAAGCTTCATCTACCGCGAAGTTAAATTGTCCGGTAGCACCGACGCTACCGCCACCCATCTTCTTACAGTAAATGCCTTTTTCGATCGAGTTAAATAGCTCGTCTACATGATGCTCGCCGGGAGCGATATAAGTATTCCGCATCCGACTAGCCGCTGCATAAGCGTAACTATTGCGGCGTCCGCTACCCGTGCGGGGATGTCCAGTGCGGATCGATCCGGCGCGATCGGCAATAAAATTCTTAAGGATGCCATTTTCGATCAATAAGGTACGTTGGGCTGGCATTCCCTCATCGTCCATATCGATCGTTCCAAAAGCATTACCAGACAAGCCTTCATCCCAAGCCGTGAGACTTTCGTGGGCGATTTTTTGTCCCTTCATTTCGGCAAAGGGAGTAGTGTTCCGCTCGATTTGGGTAGTTTCGAGTAAGTGTCCGCAGGCTTCGTGGAAAATAACGCCACCGAATTGGTTTGCCATGATAATCGGATAAGTTCCCGACTCTACATAGTCGGCGTAGAGCATCTTACCCGCAGATTCCGAAACATCCTCCGCAGTGGCTCCATAATCCCAGGTTGTTAAAAAGTTGGGATTGCTAGTATCGCCCACGCGTTGCCCGATCGAGGAACGATTGGTACCATCGGCACATAATAGGTTGTAGCCTACCGATTGTGTCAGCCGGATATCGCGCGCAAATGTGCCGTCGCTGGATGCGACTAACACTTCTTGCCAATCGCGGAAATAAGCCGCGCGTCGCGATTGAATGTGGGTGGCTGTCTGTTTGAGCTTGCCATTGGCGGCTAAGAGCACTTCACCCATCTCGCGCATCGAGCTGCACTCTTGCAACCAACTATCTTTACCCTTTTTGGTAGCATAGTCGCGCAACAGTTCGAGATTGATTTCGGGTACGTATGAGTTGGGCGCGGGTAAGTGCAATGCCATAATCCCCAACGCTTTCTCTAAGGCCGATTTTAGCCCATTGAAGGACAGATCGTTGGTGCTGACATAACAATCGGCTTTACCCTTAAACACCCGCACTCCCGCGCCTGTAGAGAGCCGAGGTGAGATACTCGTGATTTGGTCGTCTTCTGCCAGACAGCTAATATAATTCGATCGTTCTAAAAAGAACTCCACAAAGTCCGCACCAGCCGCTCGTCCTAAACCCAGCAGTGTTGATAATGGAGCTTCCCAGGTTTCATCAAATCGATGCGTCGTCGCTGAATAACTCAGATTTGGTAGTTGCTTGGATAACAAAAATGTCTTGGGATCGATCGAAATAGTCATGCAGGCTTCTCCTGGGGTGCTTTCTTTATTGTAACGAAGAGAGTTGGGAGTTGGGAGTTGGGAGTTGGGAGTGAGAAGTTGGGATGAAAAACAAGTTAAAAAAGAAGTTAGGTAGAGTCTGAATACTATTGCAAGATTATATTAAGAACCAATAAGCGTCCTGACTCTGTGAATCTCCTCTCCACGATTCTTATCTCTCCCAACTCCCAACTTCCCACTCCCAACTGAGAAACTGTAAACATCTATGACAATTCTTATCGATTAATTGAAAAACTTACCATTCTGCAACAAAAGATCTATGCTGAAAATAGATAGTAATAGTTGTGGTAAAAACTTATGGACAAGCAGAAGTATCGGATGAACTGCACCCTCACATTTAGTGATATCTATGGGCAGATTGTGGTTTGGTTGATGGTAATTTTTATCAGCCTTGCTTCTGCTCTATCTCTATGGAGTACGACTCGCCAAATTTACGCGCTGGCAACCGTTGGTTTGATTTTAGTTTTATCTCTACCCTTCTTACTATTTGCCTTCGTCACTACCTTGCTCAATCATATTGAGTTTGTGCCGCTCGATGTCAACGAAACTACTAGCAGCAGCACTAATAAGCACAGAGGGAAAGTCGAACCTGCTACAGTATAAGCTAGCTAATATCGTTTGTAGTAACTAGTAACCGATCGTTAAGATCCCTACTTTCGATTTAAAGTCTATGTCTCTCAGCCCAATCTAAACAAAGATCGCGATCGCAAATATTAATAAATATCCAGCACATAGCCCCGACTTCTTCAAGAAGTCGGGGCTATTTATCTGACATTATCGATTAATTTAAACTGACTTATCGGTAGCTGCGTGTAGCTGCTTGCGGCGATAGATCGCGATTTTGGCAGTAATAGTCGCAAAAATCAGCGTACCGACAAAATCAGCAGGTTCGGGTACGGCAGTAGCATCTGCCCGAGCTACACTGCCAGCACCAGCAATGCCATTGCTATCTCGAACAAAATTAAGTACCTGGGCATTGGGTGTGGCATTACCCGCACGATTCCAGCCGATGACATCAAATGCCCGCTTATCATTTTCAGTAATCTGTAATAGCTCGCCAGATGAGATCGTCGGATCCATAATACCCAGACCTAGATTATCCTTCCAGTGACTATTCTGACGACCGTCGCCAAACACATCGCCTGTGGAAAAAGCTGCAATATTAGTCACACCACCATCGATCGAAAAATATTTGTCGCGAGCATCCGCTGTCCAATCGATCGCGTTAGCATTTTTGCTATCTGGAGAATAACGTAATAAATCTAATGGACTAACATATGTAAACTGACTATCATTATAAAAAGTCCCAGAAGCATTGCCGTCTAGAGTATCGACCCCACTGAGAAAACCTAATGAGTGTCCGAGTTCGTGAGCGGCAATCCCGATAAAATCAAATGCCCCGCCACTAATGCCATCATTACGATTGAAATCCCAATTAAAGGCATTGTTAAAACTAATCGATGCATCATTATTGTTGCCATTAGCTATCAAACCCAGAGCCTTAGCATTGGCAGTACTCAAATTGACAGTTTTGTTATTAGCATCACCATTATTATCCAAATAAGGGGTTGCACTACCAGCTCCATTTGGACTATTGGCAGTCCGATTGATGAGCATATTAAATGTTGGTGCTTTGGACAGACTATTTACAGCAGTATTATCGTCTGCAGATGTGCGATCGTTATTGAGAGCACCATAAACTCGATCGTAGCCAAAGGATTGAGTAGTGGAACTAGCTTCTCCTAACGTCCTGGCACCTAATGCCGTGAAATTAATATTGACGTTAACAGTGACATTATCTGTAAATAATGAAGACCACAGCGAACCTGCTGTGGTAAACCCATCGATTGCCTGTTGCGGTGTTCCGGCTGCTGGTGTGAAGTTAAATGTTAAGGCATTTGCAGGTAAAATCGCTCCACCTACCTCAATCCCACTTAAGGCAATACCCGTCATGACAGCAGCTTGTTGGAGTTTAACCAAAGAGATCTTCATTGTTGTATTTCCTAATTGATTGTCGGTATAAAAAATGTCCCGATATTAGGTAACTACATAAATATATCGATCGATTATATTTACATATTGAATTACCATGTCCGATAAAATTATCGAGATCGAGTCCTCAGACTGATGAGAGCAAGATTTAGAAAATATACCGACTACTAGCATATCAATATACGGTCGATCTCGCGATCGTCGAGATTGAGATCTATATATTCCTGTCAAAATAAATTCCCACACCACGATCGATCGTGGTGTGGGAATGGTAAAGAACGAATTCTAGAATGATTTGGCAAGTTTTTGGCGACGTTTGAGCACCATTTTGGCTCCAAAGCCAGCAAATATCAGTGTGCCGATAATATTAGAAGGTTCGGGCACTTGAGTTGCCACAGTGGCATTAACACGATTCCAACCGATGACATCAAATCCGCGCAAATCGTTTTCGGTAATTATCCCCAATTGACCTCTAGAAAAAGTGGGATTCATAATTCCCAATTCAGGATTGGTTATGAAGTTGGGACTATCTTTCCAGTGGCTTGCTTGTTGTCCGTCGCCAAAGTTAGATCCCGTGGCTAAAGCACCAATGCTAGTCCTACCATCGAATGACAAGTATTTAGCACGTGTATCCGCAGTCCAATCGATCGCACCTTGAGCCAAACTGTCTGCTGAATAACGAAATAAATCTAGGCTGTTGACAAAGGTAAATGCGCTGTCATTAAACGGGCCATTAAATGGCGGACTATTAGTATCTAAAACATCGACACCACTAGTAAAGCCTAGCGCATGTCCGATTTCATGAGTCGCCACCCCGACAAAATCAATCGCACCGCTAGCGATGCCATCGCTCGGATCGAAATCAAAAACAAAATCAGTGCTAAACGTTATCTCGGCATCAGAACCAACCGATGCCAGTGTCGGTGCCAGAGTAACATCAGTAATAATTCCCGAATCAATACTAGCAGTGTCAGGAGCAACACGAGCAACCTCACCAAAATTCCAAATTACTTGTGCAGGTGAGTCGAGTATTAAGCCTAGAGCCTTGGCATTAGCATTCGAGATGTTAATCTTCGCGTTATTGGCATTACCGTTGTTATCTAAATAAGGGGTAGCATTCGCAGATCCGTTCGGACTATTTGTCGTACGGTTCAGCAACATGTTAAATGTCGATCCGGTGGGAAGACTCGCTACCGCAGTAAAATCGTCTGCTGAAGTGCGATCTCCAGAAAGCGCAGTATAAACCCGCGAATAATCATATCTCTGACGTGTAGAACCAGCTTGTGCCAAAACATTAGCAGCTAATTTGGTGAAGTTAATGTCAATATTAATGGTGACATTATCGGTAAACAAAGAAGACCAACGCGCACCTGCGGTATTAAAGCCAGCAATAGCTTCGGCAGAGGTACCTGCTACAGGTCTGAAATCAAACGTCAATGCACTAGCTGGTGTCATCGCACCACCGCTAGCCACACTACCTAAAGCAATCCCTGTCATTACCGCTGCTTGCTTCAATTTCACAATGTAGGTTTTCATTCGGGGTAGGTGCTGAATTAATTGGTCTAAATATAATATTCATACCGAATCACAAGATACCGTAAAAACACGGAGGTTAATACGACTTGCCAAATTTCTATCCGTGATGGTACAGAAAGCACCGAAAATCGATCGGCGAAACCCCGTAGATCGGTCTTAAATTACCCACACATTCTTTGCCAAGATCGGTAGTAACACGTAGAAGCAATCCGATCGTCACAGACTTCGATCGCACTCAAATCTGCTTCTTACAGTAGAAGCAGCCGATTTTACGTATGAATACGCAATCAAAAAACGCGGTAGCAAATCTGCTGCCGCGAACACATAGGATCGGAAAAATAGGATGGGTGGATCGTTTTTATTAAGAGTTATTACAAATTAGTAATGAAACCGACGATGCCGTGTCCGGTTAAAACTTCTTGAATTAACAGCGCGACAAAACCAATCATTGCTAGGCGACCGTTGAGTTTTTCTGCGTAGTCAGTCCAGCCAGCTTGAGGGCCATCTGTAACGTACATTTTTGGCTCGATCGCGAAGTTGTTTTCTTTACCGTCGTTGTCGATGAAGGTTCTGGTTTGCATGGTTGTTTACTGCGGTATTTACTTTATAAATGTTTAGTTATGTAAACTAATATAACGATATCTTTACAAAAAAGCAAGGATTTTTTACAAATCGATTTGCCAGAACGATAAAATCAGTGAAAATCCAGACAGATTGCCAACTGTAGCCGATCGACAATATTTCATTTACGATTTAATTACCACAGATCGCCGATCGCACCGCCCATGAATGCTCCTCAATCGGAAATTACCGTCACGCTCAAACTCTTTGCTGTCTACCAAGAAGCCTTTGGTACGAGCGAAATTGCTTACCAATTCCCGCCTAATACGCCTGTCAAAGCCGTGTTAGAGCGTGCGATTGCCGATCGAGCGCAACTCGCACAATGGCGCGATGTGACGCGATTTGGCATCAATCTAGATTTTGTCGAACCGGAGACGATCTTGTGCGATCGAGATGAAGTAGTGCTGATTCCACCCGTGAGTGGAGGGTAGGGAGTTGGGAGTTGGGAGTTGGGAGTTGGGAGT
>NZ_PVWO01000480.1 GCF_003003845.1 Chamaesiphon polymorphus CCALA 037
GCGAGTTACTACCGACAGATGCGGCGACTGATGAGTTTGACTCAGCGATGGAGCTGGTACTAAGTACCGGAATTTGGCAAGGAGAACTCACGAAAATTACCTCCGACGCGAAACAGATAATTGTCAGCAGTCGCAAATCTCTATTGCGAGATGCTGCCGGAAATCCCAAATCGATCCTGATTGCCGAAACTGATATTACCGAGAAAAAACAACTCGAATCGCAATTCTTTCGCGCCCAAAGATTGGAAAGTTTGGGTACACTCGCCAGTGGCATCGCGCACGATCTCAATAATATTCTCACGCCAATTTTAGGCATCGTCGAAATTTTACCACTTCAGTTTCCCGACATCGACGATCGCACCCAAAATTTATTAACAATTTTAAACGATAGTACCCGCCGAGGTGCCGATTTAGTCAAACAAATTCTCTCCTTTACGCGCGGCGTAGAAGGCAAGCCTACCTGCATTCAAGTTCACCACTTAATTAAAGAAATTCAACGGATTATCAAACAAGCTTTCCCCAAAAATATCGAAGCCGCGTTTGATTATTCTAAGCATTTATGGACGATCGAAGCTGATAGTACGCTGATCCATCAAGTCTTGATGAATCTGTGTGTCAATGCTCGCGATGCCATGCCAGATGGGGGTACGCTGACGATCTCGACCGAGAATCTCACCCTCGATGACAACTATGCCAGAATTCACTTCGATGCCCGACCTGGCGATTATATCGTCATTTCGATCGCCGATACTGGGATGGGCATCGCTCCCGAACTAGTAGATCGAATTTTCGATCCATTTTTTACCACCAAAGAAATCGGCAAAGGCACCGGATTGGGATTGTCTACATCGATGGGTATTATCAAAAGTCATGGTGGTTTTATTAGTGTTTATAGCGAAGTAGGTAAAGGGACTTGCTTTAAGGTATATTTACCAGCTACAGATACTCACGAAACCGAACCACAACCGCTTTTAGATCTACCATTCGGGCATAACGAACTCATCCTCATTGTCGATGATGAAATCTCGGTGCGATCGATTACTGGCACCACTTTAGAAACCTATAACTACCGAGCGATAACTGCTGGCGATGGGATTGAAGCGATCGCCTTATATGCCGAACAAAAAAAATCGGTAGCTGTGATTCTGCTGGATTTAATGATGCCTTCGTTAGATACAGTTACGACAGTTCGCACGCTGCACAAACTCAATCCCCAGGTGAAAATTATCGCTATGAGTGGTTTATCTACCAACGAACAAATGACTCAAAATCTCAAAGATTGCGGCGTCCGCACATTTTTAGCCAAACCTTTTACTGCTGAGGAGTTGTTAAATACATTAGCGCAGGTATGTGCGGAGTAGCGTTACCTCACATCTTACGTTTAAATACATTAGTGATTGGTATAGACCCAGGGTACCCACAAGGGGCACCCCTACAGGTTAATTGTGTAGGGGTGCCCCTGTCTTGACGTTGTCTTGACGCACACAACCTGGAGGAAACCTCCATGTCGATGCGTCGCTTTTTTATGCGGGGGGAACCCCCGCATAAAAACGCCGCTTGTGGGTACCCTCAGATCTACGCAGTAACTTGTCTTTATCTACCGGGGCAAGATGTGAGTTACCCAATACAGGTAGAATCGACTGTAAATCCAATCGCTGAAATCTTGGAACCAGATTGCCAATAGCTGCTGTCTGAATAATCTGCATCACTTACAATTCTGGCATCTACCCCAATCATCGACTATGAATTATCAGAGATTTTATCTCATCGCGATCGCTAGTATCGCGACTCACTTTTATACCACATTCTGTTTGGCTACAATCGCCCGTGCAGATGCCCAACCAGACTTACCGATTCAAACAACTAAAAATACATCTGTCAACAAGTTTGTCGCGCAAGGTACGGAAATATTTCTCAACGGTAAAACGCTAAATATTCCGTGGGGACAATGGCAAGTTGGGAATAGTTTGCGATTGGGAATTAGCGATACTGCACTCGATCGACAGTTAGGGGTAGAACTATTTAATAATAGTAATTATTCTACTCAACCAGTCGATTGGTACGCATCCGATCGAGCTAGAAAAATCAGTTTGACAGCCAAACTCAGTCGGCAATATCGATATCTAGATATCACCGATATTGCTAAAAATAGCGGTTGGAAATGGCAGACATCTGGGAATAAACTCCAACTCAACACCCCCGCGACTAAGGTCGTAAACGTTCGCAACGACAATATCCCTAAAAATGGCAAAATTACCGTCACCTTAGATCGGGCTACCCCTTGGAAACTCAGTCAAACACCTACCGAAGGCTACCTAACGATCGAAGCAATTGCCGATCCAAAATTACTCGATCGATTTAATGCTCCCGCACCGACTGTCGATGCCAATCTCGACCCCGACGACGACCCCGCCGCCCAAAAATTAGAATATAAAGTCACCAGTAGCAAAAATCAAACGATCGTCCAATTTCCGATCGTCAAAGGACAACGCGCGCGGGCAAAATTATTATCACCGACTAGTCTAGAAGTTACCATCAATTCTAATTTAGCCGCTATTCCCGATCGCGAAATAAAGTGGGCACCCGGATTAAAATGGCGACAGAAATGGGTCAAATTGGGCGTCAATAATTTCCCCGTCACCTATTTAGAAATCGATCGACGTCAACAGGGCATCAAAATTAGGCCGATGTTAGCTCTAGAGCCAAGTTTAGTCGGTACCAATCATCTCATCAAATTCGCACCCACCACTCAAGTCGTCGCCGCCATCAACGGCGGTTATTTCAATCGCAATAATCGAATGCTGCTCGGTGCCCTCAAACGCGATGGCAGATGGTTATCCAGTCCGATTTTAAATCGCGGCGCGATCGGCTGGAATGACAAAGGACAACTCCAGATCGCCCGCGTGAAGATGCAGGAAACATTAACTACAGCTACAGGCGATCGATTACCAGTCTCCACCCTCAATAGTGCCTATGTACAACCTGGATTAGGTCGTTATACAACAGACTGGGGCAGTACCTACGCGCCGATGCAGGCGAACGAACTGATTTTCACAGTTCAACAAGATCGCGTCACTCAAATTACCCCTAGTAATGCCATCGGTAGCGTCATCTTTCAGATCCCTACTAATGGTTATTTGCTAGCCTTGCGGGGGCAGCCAGAGCTGTCTGGGAAGCTATCGATCGGTACCAGTCTCAGCCTCCAACGTCAAATTACGCCACCAGAATTCGATACTTACTCCCAAATTATCGCCGCTGGCCCCTGGCTGGTGCGATCGAGCCAAATCGTCCTCGACGCTCAGGGCGAAAACTTCGGCGCGAATTTTAGTAAAGAATCGGCAGTCCGCAGCGCGATCGCCAATACCGCAAATGGGAATGTGCTCCTATTCGCCGTCCACAACCGCGCTGGCGGCAAAGGCCCCACGTTGGCCGAAATGGCTCAACTAATGCAACAAATGGGGGTTGTAGACGCACTCAACCTCGATGGCGGCAGTTCTACGAGTATCTATCTCGGCGGACAATTAATCGATCGCGCCTCAGCCACCGCCGCTCGCGTCCACAATGCGATCGGGATTTCGTTGGAACCCTAATCCCGCTCTAGATCGGGCTTTCCACCCAAATTTAATAGACATCGCAGTTTTAGGCCAAAATTCGCAACCACAGACAAGACACCAGCTTGGCTCGATCGATAAAGTAGATGCAAATACAATCTACACGAGCGGAGGTTAATCGGATGAAAGGATGGCAGCTAGTAATGACAGTCACGATCGCGATCGGAGTTGCTGTAGTAGCAATTTTGAGTAGCATGGGGTTGACAGAAACATCGACACTCATCCTGGTGCGACTGACAGCCAGATCTTCGTGTCTGCTATTTTTGCTCGCCTTTATAGCGGCACCACTGCGGCGGTTATGGCAATCGCCGCTGTCGCTATGGCTGGTGCAAAATCGCCGCTTTTTGGGCTTATCGATGGCAGTATCGCACACTTATCATGCGATCGCTTTTTCCACATTGCAGATAGTCATTCGCCAACAAGCTTTCACTGCCAATCCCTTGGCCATTTTAGGCTATGCCTTTTTACTAGCGATGACAATTACCTCATTTTCCACGCCAGCTAAAGCAATTGGGCGGCGTGCTTGGCGGGTGCTGCATACGGCAGGCATGTACTATTTCTGGCTGATATTTGCCGTCGAATTTGGCAGACGAGCGCAACTGGAATGGGGATATTTATTCCTGACATTATTAGTCGCGATCGCGATGCTCGTTCGCATTTTTGGTACTCGCAGAACTCAAGTTCAAGCAGTATAACCGCGAGCGTCCAATTCTTAACTAACCCAAGTTACTACTTACGGTTCGCTCATTTTCAGGGAGGGTCATCAGATTGTGGCCCAAGGCAAGTATAAATCTCAACTGGAAAGTTC
>NZ_PVWO01000481.1 GCF_003003845.1 Chamaesiphon polymorphus CCALA 037
AGTACTAGCCATTCGTACCCCTTTGTGCCAATAGTGCCGCACCATATGCCGCCTCCTGATGTGGGGAAATCGAGATCGGTACGGGAAGATATCGCTGACGGATCTTTGTCCAGACTGGATTTTGCGCCCCACCGCCAGCGGTATAGATTGCCGTTAGGGGTGTAGCTCCTAATTGGGCTAATAGTTGGTAGCCGCGCGCTTCGATGCTGGCGATCCCTTCTAATAAACCGTGCAAAAAATCAACCGCTCGCTCTGGGCGCGGTGTCAATCGCGGTGCTAAATGAGGATCGTTAATTGGAAAGCGATCGCCTGGAGTCAATAAGGGATAATAATCGAGATTGCTGGGTCGATCGGGATCGATTTCTTGGCTGAGGCTAACCAACTCGGCATCGCTGAAAAAATGTCGCAGTACCGCCCCACCTGTATTTGATGCGCCGCCAACCAACCAGAGATCGCCCAAACGGTGACTGTAAATCCCAAAATTAACATCCTCGACGCGCGTCTGGCTTAGGAGTTTGATAACTAATGTCGATCCCAAGGATGTGACGGCAACACCTGGCTCCTTCACACCACTAGCGATAAATGCGGCAATACTATCGGTAGTACCAGCACAGACGATACAATCAGCCGCTAAACCCAATTCTGTGGCAACTTGGGGTAATACCGTCCCAATTGGCGTACCGGGCGGCACGACTTGGGGCAATAACGGGCGGTAGGGCTGTCGTTCGAGCCAATCGGGATAACAGAGGGCTTCGACATCGTAGCCGAGTTTCAGGGCATTGTGATAGTCGCTGATGCCCAATTTGCCATGCAGATGATAAGCCAACCAATCTGCTTGATGCAAAAAGTAGGCATCTCTAGCAGTCGGCACAATCTCGATCGCCTCGGGTTGACCCATCAACCACAATAATTTCGCTAAACTAGAAGTTGCACCGATCGCGGAATGTCCGGCTGGGGCGATCGATTTAACCGAATCTAATACTGCTGCCCCGCGTCGATCGTGATATAAAATTGGTGCGCCGATCGATCGACCCTCGCGATCGCACAATAGTACCGTCGAAGAAGTGCCATCGATCGCAATGCGTTTGACCCCAGCTTTAATTTCATTTGGGATCGCCTGGATTAATGCAAATAAAGTCGCTCGCCACCCTTGCGTTAGTAAATCGCTAGTTCCCCACCAGAGGACATTACAATCGGTATCGATCGCTACCAATCTAACCCCAGATGTGCCAAAATCTATGCCGAGCGAGACTATCATATTTTTATTTTGTAGCCAGAGTTACATGTTTGGTTGGTCTAACAATGATACAAAATGTCAAGTTGGTGCAACTAAAAATAGTATAGAAACACACATTCAGGAGTAAATAAAATTGAAAAAGATCGTAGCAATTATTCGCCCCTTCAAACTAGATGAAGTAAAAATTGCCCTCGTCAATGCTGGAATCGTCGGGATGACAGTCTCGGAAGTGAGAGGATTTGGGAGACAAAAGGGTCAAACCGAACGCTATCGCGGCTCGGAATATACCGTGGAGTTTCTCCAAAAGCTCAAAGTCGAAGTGGTGATCGAAGACGCACAGGTCGATATGGTAGTAGACAAAATTATTGCTGCTGCTCGGACTGGCGAAATCGGTGACGGGAAAATTTTCGTTAGTCCCATCGAGCAAGTCGTGCGGATTCGGACAGGCGAGAAAAATATTGAAGCGGTGTAACTACTAACTACCATCATCTCAAAATTCAACTAGATCCCCGACTTCTTTAAGAAGTCGGGGATCTGTGCTAGGTGCCTATAGAATCTTAGGTGCCAGGAAGATCGCGCAAGCGATCGGTCAAATGAGAACGATCTGCGAGTACCTTTAACAATGGGCCGTGTTTGCCAAACTCGACGATACTAATGCTACAAACGGGCATTCCCAGTCGATACCGAAATCGCCCCGCATCGATACCTAGAAGGCTGCACAACAGGATCCGAATCGTAGCTTTGTGGGATACGACCAAAACGTTCCCCGTTGCGTGTTGCTGACTGATTTCCTCGATTACGGCAAGCGCGCGTGCGGCGATCGCCATTGCGGATTCGCCACCTGTGGGTGGATTCCAACCCGGATCGGCCAACCACCGGAGATAATCGTCATGATACTCCGCATCGACAGTCGCAACATCCTTGCCTTCCCAAGCCCCGTAATTGATCTCTTGCAAGCCGTCGCGAATTTGCAGCTTCATGCCTAATTTGTCTGAGATCGGTTCCGCCGTCAAAATTGCCCGTTCTTTGGGGCTACAATAGATTGCTTCCCAAGGCGTACTGGCATAAGCCGCCGCAAATACCTGTGCCATTTCTTCGCCATCGGCAGTCAAGCCAGGATCGATGGATCCACAAAATAAATTCCCGCGACTAGATGCCGTTTGCCCGTGACGGAGGAAGTAAAGATTCAGAGTCATATAGCCATCCTTAAATTAAATAATGTGGATGTTTTGCGATCGAAAAATGGTTGGGTTCGCTAATGATTGAGAAAGAGCCTGAATTGTCAGGCAGATATCGATTATAAAGAGTTGTTTCGTAAAGCCCCGAGCTGACAGGCGATTTACATACATAAAGGTCGCGCTGACGATCCCTATTTTACTCTCGAATCAAAACTCTGTTAATATAAAAGGCACGAGCAAACTAAATCTTTAAGTTTGCTCCTATGCTTCTTGGAATAATAAATTACCAGGAGTGGGTCGAAACCCACTTTTTTTGTTGTTTACTGCCACTGACAAGTACGATCTCTCGGTTCGATCGCCGTCACCAGCTCGGCACAACGCTCTGTTCGATCTTCTCAAGATCCGACGATCGCCTAACTCTCCCTGCTCGACTCAGATAGTGCGGGATCGATCGAAATTAAGTTACTAGTTATGTTCGTTAACATCCTTCTTAATCGCCACTAGCTCCTAGTCCCTGCCACATCTATGGCTCATCCCCTCATTCCCCAAATTACTGACATCGCTAACCCAATCGCCGCAGACTTGGGACTAGAATTAGTTGCAGTTATCTTTCATACCCACGAACGTCCCCCCTCACTGCGGATCGATATTCGCAATCCGGTTGCGGATACCGGATTGCAAGACTGCGAGCGCATGAGTCGCGCTTTGGAAGCGGCATTAGATGCCAAAGAGCTAATTCCGTTTGCCTACGCATTGGAGGTTTCTAGCCCTGGAACGAGCAGACAACTGACGACAGATCGCGAGTTTAATGCTTTTGGTGGCTTCGCAGTTGAGGTTACGACCGATCTGCCCTGGGATGGCAAAACTGAGTGGCAGGGACAATTGATTCGTCGCGACGATACTAATATCTATCTGAGTCTTAAAGGCAGAACGATTGAAATTCCCAGAGAATTAGTCGCTAAAGTCTATTTACACGATAAATAATCGCCATAGCGATTTGACTAGCGACTGAATCGATCGTCGAAATGCTGACTAGATATCTAGATATCTAATGCGATCGATCGTTCATCTTATTTAATTACTTACCCATTCGAGTGGATTGTTGTTGAGGTTGTGGCTAAAATCCTCAATTCGATCGTCTCGGCGATCGCCAACACTCTCTACACTAATTCCTAACTTAACTGAATATGTCAAAAGCTAAAGACCCGAAAAAAAGTAACGTTAGTTTGCCTCAACTCAGAAATATGATTGAGGAAATTAGTAAAGATCGCAACTTACCCAGCTCTGCGGTACAAACTGCCTTGCGCGAAGCTTTACTCAAGGGCTACGAACGCTATCGGCGATCGCAACATTTAGATCGGATGGATTTTGAAGAAGATCATTTCGATAACTTCGATGTATTTCTGAATCTAGATGAAGAGGCTTTTCAGGTCGTTGCGACTAAAACGATCGTCGAAGAAGTCACCGATGAAGATAAAGAGATTTCGCTCAATGATGTCAAAAATAGTTTACAGCAAGAAGAATCTGCCGAAGAACTCAGCGAGGAAAAGCTACTAGAACTAATCGGCGACTCGGTGATCTTGGATGTAACACCCGATCGCGAAGATTTCGGACGGATGGCCGCAATTCAAGCCAAGCAAGTGCTCGCCCAAAAATTGCGCGACCAACAACGGAAGATCATTCAAGAAGAATTCGAGCAATTTGAAGGTACCGCGCTGATCGGCAAAGTGCTCAGATTCGAGCGTCAGTCGGTAATTTTATCTGTCAGTAGTAGTTTCGGTCAACCGGACGTCGAAGCCGAACTGCCCCAAAAAGAACAACTGCCTAACGATAATTACCGGATCGGTCGCACTTTTAAAGTATTCCTCAAAAAAGTCCGTGAAGGCTCCCAACGTGGCCCTCAATTGCTGGTCTCTCGCGGTGCTGCCGGATTGGTAGTCGAACTATTTGCCAATGAAGTCCCCGAAATCGAGGAAGAACTAGTCAGAATCGTGGCGG
>NZ_PVWO01000072.1 GCF_003003845.1 Chamaesiphon polymorphus CCALA 037
CAGATGTGTATAAGAGACAGCTTTTAGTAAACTTGCTAAATGAGCTAAGGATATATTACTCGCGATCGGGATTTCTGGCTTCTTGCGAATGTGTATTTCTCGCCAGCCAATTCTCTCCTTGGTGTTGTCATGAATGAATCGAATTTTTGAAATCTCTCGATCGACCTTATCATCAAGCTTAGTAGAAACTAATTCAAATTGCCGCCAATCATCTTCAGCGATCGTCAATTCATCACCAGAAACATCTCGATCGTTTACTTCTGGAATCGGATCGCAAATCGATGGTAAACTATAGAGAATATCTTGGGGATTGACTAGCTCGATCTGGCGAATCCACAAGATTAATGTTTTAGACTTTGTGTATTGGGTGCGAGTTTTTGGTCGTGCATTAAGGACATTCCAGTCGGCTCCGCTGAGGTTAATTATTGTATCTCGCTCGAATGAATCTGGCAGATTATTAGCTGGTATTTGGGTAACACCCAACGATTCATCAGTAAGAGCGTCAATAAATGTGACTTCGATATTTAAGCTGAAGGATGTCATGACTTTATCAAGAAAATTGGTTTCAAGCCCCACAGGCTAGCGCGGTTATCTCGACCATCATTACATCTCTAATTTTACTGCCAATTGCCCCTTATATATTTATCGATCGTAGATCGAATATTCGATCGGATTCATAACCGAACCATCGCTCTAAAATCTGAAAATGCCGATCGCGATATTTTAACCGTACAAGAGACAAGGACTGATGTCGATCGGGTTGTTACAAAGCTAAGACAGAATTGGCATCGCAATTGACGGTGCGATGAGCAAGTAACCGATCGGCAGTTGTCGGACTGAGATCGGCTTCTCCGTAGCATTTGCAACTCTACTTAATAATGCTTAATTAATTTTCACTCAATTATTAAAAAAAACTGTATTTCGATCGCTGGGGATCGCAAAAGGGTTAAGCTCAGGTTAACAGCTTTAAATAAAGTTAGCTGTCAATTAATTCCTCATTTTGCCTTCTCGGTGCATCTTACTGAATATTTATTAGTTTGACCGATTCAATCGATACATTCACCATACACTCATTAGGGGGTGGCGATCGACATGACTATAAGTACAAAACGGATTTGTAATGTCGGAATTGCGGGGCCATATTTAGCTGGTAAAACCACATTGTTAGAAAGTTTGCTCGCCGTAACGGGAGCGATTTCGCGGAAGGGCAGCGTTAAAGAAGGAAATACGATCGGGGACAGTGCGGCAGAGGCGCGATCGAGGCAGATGAGCGTTGAGATTAGCACGGGCACTACAGTTGTTGAAGATGTCCAATTTACATTTATCGACTGTCCCGGCTCGATCGAGTTCAGTCAAGAGACATATAATGTACTGATTGGTGTAGATGCAGCGATTATCGTCTGCGAACCGACGATCGATCGAGTCTTAACGCTTTCACCTTTATTTAAATTTCTCGACGATTGGAAAATTCCCCATCTAGTTTTTATCAACAAAATCGATAAATCGAATGTTAATTTTATCGATCTCCTCCACGCCCTCAAACAAGTATCGAGTCGTCCGTTAGTCGCTCATCAGTACCCGATCGTTGAAGGTGAAAAAGTACTCGGCTTTATCGATTTAGTCACCGAGCAAGCATATCATTATCATCCTGGTAGTGCTCCCGATCTCGTCCCATTCCCGAACGAACTACGCGAAGTAGAACGCGTCGCACGGGCGGAAATGTTAGAAGAACTCGCTAACTTTGACGACCATTTATTAGAAGAATTAATCGCCGAAATCAATCCGGATGAAGAAGAGATCGTGCGCGATCTGCGGATGGAATTGGGTGCCGATCTCATCGTCCCCGTCTTCGTCGGCGTCGCCGAACTCGACTACGGCGTGCGTCCACTGCTAGCCGCACTGTTGCGCGAAGCTCCCGAAGCAGAAGTTACCGCCACACATCGCGGGATTGACGGATACAAGGGCGATGGCGCGATCGCGCAAGTGCTGAAGACGATTTATAGTCAGCAAGGCGGGAAACTCTCCCTAGTCCGAATTTGGCACGGCAATATCGCCGACGGATCGATCGTCAATGGCGTTCGCATCGGCGGAATATATCGGCTCTTGGGCAGTCAGCAACAATCTCTACAGTCGGCAAGTGCTGGGGAAATAGTCGCGTTAGGACGACTCGAAGGCATCAAAACAGGCGCGACAATTGGCGATAATTCGATCTCAGAGTTACCCCAAGCCCAAATTCTTACGCCAGTTTACGCACTGGCGATCGTGCCCAGCAACCGTAATGATGAAGTCAAACTCAGCGGTGCTTTGACTAAACTAGTCGAAGAAGATCCCTCGCTACATTGGGAACAGCACGGCGATACGCATGAAGTAATTTTGTGGGGACAGGGTGAAATTCATCTCCAAGTAGCGATCGATCGGTTGCGGCGCAAGTACAATCTTCCCATGCAAACCCATCTCCCCCAAGTTGCCTACAAAGAAACCATCCGCAAACCCGTCACATCGATTCACGGACGCTACAAACATCAGTCTGGGGGACACGGACAATTTGGCGATGTTTTTCTCGATATTCAACCGCGCCAACGCGGAACGGGTTTCGATTTCAAAGAAACGATCGTCGGTGGCGTCGTCCCCAAACAATATATTCCTGGTGTCGAAACTGGGGTGCGCGAATTTCTCGATCGCGGGCCGTTAGGTTTCCCGATCGTCGATGTCGCGGTAACATTAACCAATGGCTCCTACCATAGCGTCGATAGCTCCGAGCAAGCATTTAAAAATGCAGCGCGATTGGCAATGACAGAAGGAATCTCCAAGTGCGAACCGACGTTATTAGAGCCGATTCTCGCGATCGAAGTTTCGGCTCCGAGCGAGTTTACCTCCAAAGCATTGCAGCTATTAACCGGACGTCGCGCCCAAATTTTGGGTTATGATGCTAAATCTGGCTGGAACGGTTGGGACATAGTTTCGGCTTATTTACCACAAGCGGAGATGCACAGTTTTATCGTCGAGTTGCGCTCTCTAACTATGGGGGTTGGTTTCTTTACTTGGCGTTATGACAGGTTGCAAGAGGTACCGGAAAAGTTAGCCGAACGGGTATTGGCACGGAGTAAGTAATTTATTTCTCGATCCATCGCAGGTAGGGGCAATTCATCAATTGCCCCTACCTGTGCGTGTAATTAAAGAGTGTAATTAAAGAAATCTCGATTGCCGATGAATGTCCTTACATTGGATGAATCATTATTAATTTGGACTGTGGCTCTGGAAAGTGGATATATTCGTTCTTCTGTCTGGGTTGATTGGGCTGAAAAGCAAATCCTCGAGCTGGATTCACCACCATTTTGGTTACTAGAAGTGTCTCTAGCAAATACAGTCGAACAAGCATCGATCTTAGTTCGGAAGCATATCAAACAGACACACCAGGCTACTTGGAACAGTATCGACTACAACGATTTATATATAGGGTTTTTATACCTGCAATTCGAGCGAGGTGATTTGAAACTAGCAGAGCTATTAATGCTAGCCGGAAAATTTGCAGATGGAAAAAATTATAAAATCGATTGCTCTAAATTCTTCTCACTATTTGATGAAATAGATAATAGCGATCCGATAATTCCCAGTTTAAAAGAACGAGTAGAGGAATTATTTAAACCAATGGTAAAGTTAGCAAAGTATTATCGGTCAAGACTGCCAGCGATCGCTACAAAAGGTGTCCAATTTGACTAGCTCTACCGAAAGTGGATGTTCCCGATCGAACATCTCTGCTTTTCCGAAACTCATAATGGCTCGAAAGATGTATTTTTAATGCAACGTGGGTATAACTAGATATAGATGTCCTGCATCATTTTCCAAAAACTGTAACAGTGGCGGCGTCGGAAAGCTGGCAGCCTTCAGCCTCTCGATCCACACGGGTTGAGGGATGAGTAGATGTACTAGAGTTTTAAATCTCCCTCACATAAAAATATCCTCGAGCTTTGAGAATTGCAAAACTACTGAAAATGTAGTGAATGTATCAGTTATTCTAAAGAAATAGTGCAGATAACTCTTCCCTTTATTAAAATCGCCAGTTGACAAAAACTAGTCAATATGAAAATCCAACTAGAACGCAATCTTAAACCCCATTCCCCGCGATTGCGCTGTGTCGCTTGCGAACGTATCTTTGCTAGCGGTAAACTGCGGACTCTGTTGTATCATCAGGATGAATCGATCGCTGGAGATGTCTGTCCAGACTGTCTTGGGCGGGGATCCAGCCACATTCAGCAGCAGCTCAAGGCTCGCGCGATCGTCTTATTCCAGCAGCCTTTGCGCGACGATATCTCTCCTTCTCCCCACAAGCAGGCTTTGGAGCTATGGGAATTAGCCACTAGTAACCTCATCCTTCCTTCTGTTTACGAGCGGTTGTGGCAGCGACTGCTGATTTTTACAGCGGAAACAAAATATTTAAAACTAGCCATAAGAGGATCGAATCATCGCCGAGGGCAGCAACTACAGCTACCAACGGTAACCTTTTTGGAGGAAGAACCTCACAGTGGCAAGGATAATTGATAATTGAAACTAGGCGATCGGCAAGAGATTTAAATCTCCCGATCTTTGCGAACAACAATTCGATCGATAGCCATCGATGGTAGGGGCAATTCATACATTGCAGCTATCATCGATTTTTAAATGGTTTAATGGTTAATCATCCACGGACGACCGCCATGACTTTTGGCTCGACTACGCTGTGCTGGATCGCTGTCTTGCTTTTTAGCTAATTTTGGTTCTGGATTTTCAGTTTTCTTGAGTCGCAAAGCACCATTTAATTGAATACCCGGAATTGAAAAGATTCGTTTTGCCGATTCCTGGCATTGCGGACAATAAGCGATCGCATTACTTTCAGTCATCGTGCGCCATTCATCAAAAATGCCGCAGTCATTACAGCGAAATTCGTACAGAGGCATGTGAATTAGTGAATAGTGGATAGTGAATAGAAGTAAGGATGGGCAGAAGTAGGGTGGGCAGTGCCCACCACATAAGTTTCAACTAATTCTATGTATTAGAAAGAGTTCGCTAGACTAAACTAAACAGGTAAGATATTTTTGTCAAAAATTGCTGTAGGAATTGCGACGGTACAACAAGCATTGGGAACATCGACAATGCCGCTGACTCTGCCTTCTACCGGGGCGCAACTGAGCAAGAGATAGGCTTGTTCGCCTGTAAATCCGAACTTTTTCAAGTACTCGATCGCGTTGAGACAAGCGCGACGATAGGCAATATGTACGTCCATAAAATACTGTTTGCCTGTAAATTCATCGACTGAAATTCCTTCAAAGATAAGGTATTCAGAATAATGCGGTTCGACTGGGCCGGGTTTAAAAATCGGATTTACCATTGCATATTTTTCCACGCCACCTTTGATAATATCCACATGTAAGTCGATATAACCAGACATTTCGATCGCGCCACAGAAAGAGATTTCACCGTCACCTTGGGAGAAATGGATATCGCCCATCGATAATTTAGCACCTTCGACATAGACGGGGAAATAAATCTTGGTACCCTTCGAGAGATTTTTGATATCGCAATTGCCACCATGTTCGCGGGGTGGAACGGTACGAGCGGCTTCGGCTGCAACTCGATCGAATTCCGCTCCTGGTAGAGTGCCCAAAATCGCATTCGTCGGATTGGGTAAGGTTGCCAAGACAGGTACATCTCCCGCAAAACCAGCCCCATAAGTGCGTCTGTCGGGCTGGGTGGCCATCAATTCCGATTCCCGTTTGTTCCAGGTCGCCAGTAGCTCGTGGGAGGGCGCACAGCCAATCAAACCGGGGTGAGTGATGCCAGCAAACCGGACGCCAGGGATGTGGCGTGACTTAGTATAAATTCCTTCTAAGTCCCAAATTGCTTTGGCTGCATTGGGGTAATGATCGGTCAGGAAGCCGCCGCCGTTGTTTTTATCGAAGATGCCCGTAAAGCCCCATTCATCGCCCTGCAAGGCACCGATATCGAGGATATCGACTACGAGAATATCACCTGGTTCGGCCCCATTAACCCAAATGGGGCCACTCAGTACGTGTACGACGCTCAAATCGACATCACGGATATCGTCGGGGCTATCGTTATTTTTAATCTGTCCGTCCGTCCAGTCCTTGCACTCGATCCGAAAGATGTCGCCAGGATTGACAGATGCAACGGCGGGGATATCGGGGTGCCAACGGTTATGTCCTGGCATGTCCTGTTTATCCATCGGTTTGGTCAGATCTACATGGAATAAGGTTTTAGGCATGATAGGGATGATGAATTGGGAGTTGGTTGTTGGGAATAGTTGTCGGAATGGAGTAGGTGTAGGTTGGGTAGAGCAAGGCGAAACCCAACATCTCTAACGGTGAAAATATCCGTCGATTTTCAGCCAGAGCAAATTTAAAGTTTTGATGATTCATTAGATTTTTTAATGAGCTAGTTTAAGGGGTAATATCCAACACTTCTAAAAATTGGATATTACATTCATTCGACCCAATCTACAGCTTCTAAACAGTAATGATATCGCTCGATTCGTATTGCAAAATTATTAACTATTTTGCCCGCAGAAAAATGTATTTTGATATACATTTGCACGATAAAAATGCTAGCCTCAAATCATGGAGCCAAACAATAGAAATGCTATTTTGTAAGTTAGCATACATACCGTCAGAGAAAATAGTGTTAGAGATCGGCCAAGCCACAATTGAAATATAGTATTTCGGCTATCTCGGCAAGTAATAAAAGTTAGGCATAAATATCGCTCCAACCCGAGCTAGCGCGAATATCAACGTCGGACAGGAGCTATTAGTATTAAAACTGTTAATTCGATCGCATTTAGATCGGGCGATCGATATTGAAAGCCCGACCCAAGTCGATGGTCGATCGATTGCGAGCGAGTGGAAATAAATTAATTAGATTGGCAGTCGATCGATACCAACATACAAAATTTATTGTTTTGGAATGAAATCGCCAGAATTCACACCGGATCGATCGGAATATATCGCTATTTTCAGAAGCTTAGATATCGCGTCTATCGATACTTTTATCGATCGGATTGGGATGATGTCCATCTCTTTATTAATTGCTAGCGCGGCCAGCTTTCGTCTCGATCGAGATTCAAATGCGCTGGCGGCGATCCACTTTTCTCCAAGTGTCATCTCTAGCTGAAATTGTAAGTCGCACTAGATGCGATCGATTATCGATCGGTCGCGAGTCCAGTTTCGATCGAGTTGCAGTGTCATAGTTAGCCGTTTACCACCACTGACGGATATTAAAAGCGGAGCGATACGTGTCATAATTAACACCGTTGGCGGAGCCTGCGCTCGATCGCGCAGATGCACGGCATCCGCTCCGTTGAAGAATTGACGACTATTTAGACACCTTAAATTACAGTGTAATGTCTACTGTTTCAAATATTTGTGAGTTCCAGGGCGTTGGACTTCATTCTGGTGTTACCACCACCGTAAGAATCTTGCCAACAGAGCCAGGACTGGGGCGGTATTTCGTGCGGGTAGATCTGCCAGATGCCCCACAAATTCCAGCGCACATTGCCAGTGTGAGCCAGACGACCCTTTCCACCGAACTGACGGCAAATGGAGCATCGGTAAGGACGGTAGAGCATTTACTCGCGGCGTTAGCTGCACTGGGAATTGAAGATGCCCGGATCGAAGTCGATGGGGCAGAATTGCCGCTGTTAGACGGTTCGGCACAGGTTTGGGTAGAGAAGATCGTTAGCTCCCAGATCGAGCCAGTCCAGAACGTTCTAGCCACGTCTGGAGTGCTAACTGAGCCTGTCTGGATTCAACAAGACGAGATCTTTGTCGCCGCCTTACCATCGCCAGTGCTGCAATTTACCTACGGCATTGATTTTGATGTGTCGCCGATTGGCAATCAGTGGCATAGCTGGCAACCCAACAAAGCAGATTTTAAGACCGAAATCGCTCCCGCCAGAACATTTGGATTGGCACATCAGATCGAACAGTTGCGATCGGCAGGATTAATTAAAGGTGGTAGCTTAGATAATGCACTGGTTTGCGACGATCGACAGTGGTTGAATCCGCCACTACGATTCCCAAATGAACCATCGCGTCATAAACTATTAGACTTAATTGGGGATCTCAGTTTGTTGGGTAAATTTCCGCAAGCACATTTCCTCGCATACAAAGCCAGTCACCAATTACACGTCCGATTGGCAAAAAGGCTACACGACATGGGATATTAAATCCAACCATCAATCCACACTTAGCATCTATCAACCAGCGATTAGTAAAAATAACCAAACATATTTAGGTCTAATGTCCACCACCCTCGATCGATCTCAAGATACCATTGCCGCTGTTGACGAACCCGAACAGCAAAACGACTCCACCCCGCCCAAAACTACCTTTAACATCCAAGAAATTCACAAACTGCTCCCCCATCGCTACCCGTTTGCCCTCGTCGATAAAATTATTGACTTTGTACCGGGAGAAAAAGCGGTTGGAGTCAAAAATGTTACCTTTAACGAACCCTTTTTTCAAGGACATTTTCCCGGACATCCACTCATGCCAGGAGTGATGATTATCGAGGCCATGGCACAAGTCGGCGGCATCGTCCTGACTCAACTTCCCGAATATAATGGTGGACTATTTGTGTTTACCGGAATCGATGGAGCTAAATTTCGTCAGCAAGTAGTTCCAGGAGACCAATTAATCATGACAGTGGAACTCCAAGCGTTTAAACGTCGTCGATTTGCCAAGATGCACGCGCGCGCTGAAGTCGATGGTCAACTAGCTGCTGCTGGAGATCTCATGTTTGCTCTGGTAGAAGTGTAATCGAAACATTGGCAATTCTCCGGAGGAGAGGCTTTGCCAACCAAGATTTACAGCAGATATAAAGTGCTAGCATCTTTCAACCTGGGCATAATAGTGAGTAAGGCACTAAGTCTATTGTCTGACGACTAACTGGCAACCCAATCGTTGAAGAGCTTGTGCCCTCGCCTATGCAAACAGTAAAATACCAAATTCCTGCGACTATGACACAGGGAAATGGCATTAGCCGCCAACTCATCCAAGTCGGCTCGGTAGGTTGGGTTCGCAACTGTAAATCAAGCGAATATGCAAAGCATCTGCATCACCGATAACCCAATGGCAGGAAAATGACAAGATGGCTGGAGTAGCAATGTTAATGACACGAATTCATCCTACCGCTGTGGTGCATCCTAGCGCGGAACTCGACCCGACTGTGCAGATCGGCCCCTATGCGATTATCGGCGAGAATGTTAAGATCGGTGCGGGAACTACAGTTGGTGCCCATGCCATCATTGAGGGGCCGACGATTATCGGCGTTGGCAATCAGATTTTTCCAGGAGCGGCGATCGGTTTAGAAAGTCAGGATTTAAAATACAAAGGTGGCGAAACGTGGGTCAAAATTGGTAATTACAACCGGATTCGCGAGTATGTAACCATCAACCGTGCCACAGGCATCGGTGAAGCCACCATCATCGGCAATCACAATCTATTGATGGCTTACGTCCATGTCGCTCACAATTGCACGATCGAGGATAACGTCAAAATCGCCAACGCTACATCCTTAGCTGGCGATGTCTACGTCGAGTCCGAAGCCGTAATTAGTGGCGTCTTGGGCATCCATCAATTCGTGCGCGTCGGTAGATTATCGATGATTGGCGGTATGACTAGGATCCAGCGAGACGTACCCCCTTATACGATCGTCGAAGGTACGCCCGCCAGAGTCCGTTCGCTCAATTTTGTCGGTTTAGATCGCGCGGGAGCCACCCCTGAAGAAATTGCCATTCTCAAAAAAGCATTTCGGACGATCTATTACTCCCACAAAACGATCGCTCAAGCCCTCGACGATTTGGATTTATTCCCCAACTACGAGAGCGTTCAACACCTGCAAAGATTCTTGAGACTCTCGATCGAAGGTAAAAAAGATAACAAGCGCAGAGGCCCAATTCCTGGTAAATCAGTGGATAACAAGGGTGACTAAATTAGTGGATAGTGAATAGTGGATAGTAAAGTATTTCGATCGTCGATAGTTCCCAACTATAGTGTATTTGACTCTTTAATTCTTTCCTCTCCTTTCCAGTCCTAAGCACTACCCACTATTCACTATCCACTATCCACTATCCACTATCTTCCCCCATCACCATCGACTATTCAGTGACTCAAGCAAAAACCATCTTCATTACCACTGGAGACGTATCTGGCGATCTTCAGGGTGCGTTGCTAATTGCCGCACTCAAACAACGGGCTGAAACTTTGGGCATCGACCTAAACATTGTCGCCCTGGGTGGGAGTAAAATGGCCGCAGCCGGGGCGAAAGTGCTAGCGGATACGGCATCGATCAGTTCGATGGGAATTGTCGAGCACGCTGCCTTTATTAAGCCAGCAATTCAAGCTGGGAAGATTGCCAGAGAGTTTTTAAAAACTAATCCGCCAGATGCGATCGTTTTAATCGATTATGTCGATCCGAATATTGCTATCGGTAAATATGCTAGAAGTATCGGTCTGAATATCCCAATTCTTTACTATATCGCCCCTCAAGATTGGGTATGGCCGAGGCAGCACAAACGCGCTAGACTAATTGCTAGTTTTGTCGATGAAATCTTCTCAGTTTTCCCGATCGAAGCTGAATATTTTACCAAGCAAGGAGCCAAAGCCAAATTTGTCGGACATCCTTTAGTCGATCGAGTTGCCACTATCCCCAGTCGCGAAGTTGCCCGCGAACAGTTAGGTATTACTCCAGATGAAATTGCTGTTGCCCTCATTCCCGCTTCTCGTCAACAAGAATTAAAATATCTACTCCCGGCAATTTTTGAAGCTGCACAGCAGCTTCAGGCTAAACTACCTAATGTGCGGTTTTGGATTCCCCTGTCTCGTCCAGATTTTCAAGCAGAGATTGAAAGCCAAATTAAAGCATATAAAATTAATGCTAATTTAGTAACTAATAATCCCGATTTAGTACTGTCGGCTACAGATTTAGCCATTACCAAGTGTGGAACTGTCACATTGGAATTAGCACTACTTAACATTCCGCAAGTGGTCATTTATCGAGTTAGTAAGATTACCGCTTGGATTGCTAAAAATATACTTAAGTTTGCGATTCCTTACATGTCGCCACCTAATTTGGTCGAGATGAAATCGATCGTGCCCGAATTGTTGCAAGATGAAGCAAATCCCGATCGAATTGCTGCCGAAAGTCTCGAACTAATCTTAAATAAAGAAAGTCGCGATCGAATGTTGGCCGATTATAGTCAAATGCGCACAGCGTTGGGCGATACTGGTGTATGCGATCGCGTCGCCGTAGAAATATTAGCTAAATTGTAACTAGTAAACTCCCCTAAAAACTCTTAGTTCCGATTACAGCACTTTCCATTTTTATATTGAAAAGTGTTGTAGTATAGATTGAATGGACAGTTCAGCTCTACTGAACTAACCGATCGACTATCTATTCTCATCTAACCAGTGAAAACCATCTTCATTAGTACCGGAGAAGTCTCTGGCGATCTTCAAGGTGCCTTACTCGTCACAGCACTCAAGCAACTAAGTGTGGCAGCGGGTATAGACCTAAATATTGTCGCGCTCGGTGGTAGTAAAATGGCCGCAGCAGGCGCAACAATTCTCATCGATACTGCGGTAATTAGTGCGATGGGATTTTGGGAATCACTATTGTATGCGCGCTCCTCATCTCAAGTCCGTAGTATTGCCAAACAGTATTTGCAAACAACACCGCCCGATATCATTATCTTAATCGACTATATCGCGACCAATATCCATATCGGTAACTACGCTCATACTGAATTGCCAAAAGTACCGATTTTTTACTATATTGCTCCCCAGGAATGGGTATGGTCGCTAGGGCATAAAAATACGCAAGCAATTGTCAAATTTACCGACGAAATCTTTGCTATTTTTCCTGGAGAAGCCAGCTATTTTGCAGAGCGAGGAGCCAAGGCTAAATTTATCGGACATCCTTTAGTCGATCGAGTTGCCACTTTATCTAATCGGCAAACTGCTCGCGATCGATTGGGAATTACTCATGATGAAATCGCCATTGCCCTGATTCCAGCTTCGCGCAAACAAGAATTAATCTATATTCTGCCCGCGATTTTTGAAGCTGCTGGCCAAATTCAGTCTCAATTAGCCAACATCCGCTTTTGGATTCCCCTCTCTCGCCCAGATTTTCAAGCAGAGATCGAACGTCAAATTAAAGTATACCAACTCAACGCTACTTTAGTCTCAGAAAATGCCGATCTCGTCCTCTGTGCGGCAGATTTAGCAATTACAAAATGCGGTACGGTCAGCTTAGAATTAGCGTTACTTAATATTCCCCAAGTTACTATCTATCGGGTTAGCAATGTCACAGCTTGGATTGCTAAAAATGTGCTCAAATTTTCGATTCCTTACATGTCAACACCCAATCTGATTGCTATGAAAGCGATCGTCCCCGAATTAATGCAAGATGAAGCCAATCCCGAACGGATTGCCGCCGAAAGTCTCGAACTGATATTAAATCGAGAACGCCGCGATCGAATGTTGGTTGATTATCGCCAAATGCGGACGGCATTAGGCGAGACTGGGGTGTGCGATCGAGTGGCCCAAGAAATATTGGCAAAAATCTAAGTAACTAGCTCACATAAATAAGATCGATTATTTTACTCGCTAGCCTTACTTCTTTCTTCACCTTGTCTGATTTCACGTTCTAAGAAGTAGTTCAAGAGCGTTCGGAGCAAGACGATCGCTCCCAGAGTAAGAATGTCTTGCCGCGTTGGTGCAATCGCGGTGCGGAGAATATCGCTAGCAACGGTAAATTCTAAACCTAATGCCAATCTGCGCCCCAACTGTAAGCGAATTTTTTCAGTAGCATCTATGTGTTGCCTGATATAAAAAAGTTGCCGCACATAGGCGATAAATCCCTGAACTACTGCCGCAGAAATGACGATCGCTGCCGCCATTTCTGCACCGCTTTCTAAATAACCAATGAGCAGTTTTAGCCATGCTTCTGGGGCATTCCCCGCCGCTGTTTCTGCCACTGTTTGTCCGACATTCAAGTTGAGTAGCAGCACCAGTCCCAAGATTAATCCCAAGGGTAACAGCAGATCGATAATCGAATCGAGCACTGACGATCGTTTCATCAAAAAATTGGGTAGAAACCCCGTCTGCAAGTGGCTAAAGTCCACTCGAAAATAACCGATGCAAGGTGTGATTTTTTGCATAAGCTGACAACTCAACTGGTTCGTGAAAACCAAACGATCGTAGTTGAAGATTTGGCTATCAAAAATATGGTTAAGAACCATAAACTTGCGCTCTCGATTAGCGATGCTAGTTGGGGCGAATTGATTCGTCAACTCGCTTACAAATGCGAGTGGTACGGACGAGAACTGATTAAAATCGACCGCTGGTTTCCCAGTTCTAAAAGGTGTGGAAACTGTGGGCATATTGTCGATAACTTGCCGTTGAATATTAGAGAGTGGGAGTGTGGTGTGTGCCATACAAAACACGATAGGGATATCAACGCAAGTCGGAACATTTTGGCGGCTGGGCTAGCCGTGTCAGTCTGTGGAGCGACTGTAAGACCTGAAGAGAGTAAATCTCGGAAGGCTGGTGCGAAACCCCGTAAGGGACAGAAGCAGAAACCTTAGTTGCGAAGCTAGGGAATCCCTGTCCGTTCTACGGCGGGGTGGATGTCAAACTTCGATTTTTGCCAAGCAGTTTGTGCTAACTGTCTTTATTTGCTCGCGATGGTATTTGCGCTCTCAATTTAGAGGCTGAGATGCGCGAGCAGATTTTACTCGATCGCGATTGCGATCTCACTATATTGAGATCGGCTTTGGCAGCAGCTAATTGTTGCTCGACTTGTTTTAATCCATGTAAAGCATAGCTCTTTTGTTTCTGGGCAAAATCATATCCACTCCTAGCTTGCGCCAATTGTTGGCTGTTTGCCGAACCGCGTTTATATAGATCCTGGTAACGATCGTAGTCTTTTTTAAACGTTTGGATATTGATCTCAGCTTGGGCTACATCGGCTTGAGATAAGGTAAGTGCCGTTTTTGCTTCTTGCAAGGTGGCTAGGGCTGCCTGTAGCCGATCTGGCTTGGTACTGGAATCTACTGGATTGCGATCTCGGTTAGCTGGCAGATTTGAAGCAGTAGTAATTGTTGGTAGTGGCTGTCGATCGATCGATTCTATGACTGTGGCTTGACGGAGTGAGATCGATCGATCGGGATATTCTACCGTCCCTACTCCCATCATCATTATTCCCAGCCCCATCGAGATCGAGGCGAATAACTTTTCCCACAAAAATAGCCGTCTGACTCGCGTTTTAAGTGGTGCTGTTGTCACTACCTGTCGATCTGTTAATGCCGTACCTGTATCAACGGTAATTGAATCCTGAGCCACTATTTTAGTGTCAATTCTGCTGGTGTCAGTCTGGGAATTTTGCATACTCTCTCTACCGATATACAACGATTGCAGCCTCAATGAAAAGTCGATGAAAGCGATCGAATTACCAAATCGATTCGGTAACACTTTCAAACATCAACAAGCCATCGATAAATTTTCTAAAATCGGGGTATAAAGCGCGAACGACGCCTGACACTGGACTGCCAGCCTACTCTTCACATTGTGCCGATTAATGGTCGCTATAAAATCTGTCGAGTGATAGACTTCAACTGACAATGTTCTCTTCAGCAATGACAGAGGCGGATAAAATGCCCCTGTGACTGCACCGCTGCATCTAGATCGATAAAAATGTATTGTAGTTAGTTAATATCTTGAAATAATGATTCTTTGTGGCTGGGATCGATTTCCCAATCCTCGTTTTCACCGCCAATTAATAGTTGGATAATTTCTACATACTCTTTGCTCAATTGGGCAAGGGAATTGATTAAGACATCGATCGCGATCGCGTCGCTAGTTCCTAAATCCAGCCAACAGCGTCCCCAGTTACCTTCGTACTCAAAATCGCCCATGTTATGCATCAATGACATCATCGTGCTATCGGCAGCATCATTGTCATAATCCATATAGCTCAGATCCAATCCTGTTTCTTGAACTTGGGTATTTTCGGCATTAAATCCGCCTAACTTACCCAAAAAGAACCATGAAGAAAAAACTTCTTCTACTAACTTTTTCTCTCGCTCTGAGGGAACGTTGGCAAACTCCAACCAAAACCACACATCAAATTGACTGAATTCACGAAATTGGACTTGCATGGTAATTAGGCTTTAGGTGCTAGGCTTTAGGTTTTAGGTTTTTAGAATCGATAGTTTTTAGAGGATGGTTGGCAGTGCCTACCATTCACATAATTTCAGTTTCTATCGATCGTTTATTTACCGATTGCAACATATTTGCATGGATTAGAAAACATCTTAAAGCTATCTGGTGGGCAGTGCCCACCCTACTTTCTTGCTAGTATTTTTAGCTTGCTGCAATATTTTGAGCTACATGTATCTAGTTAAATTAACGCGATAGCGTTCCTTTTTAGTAATCGCTACTTCACCAATTTCCAATCGACCTTTGCCACGAATGGCAACCAGATCTCCAGCTTTGAGAGCGTGAGCGGATTGACCGATTTCTTTCCAATTGACGCGGACATCGCCGCTGGAAATTAGATCGACCATTTTACTGCGCGACATCCCAAAACCAGCAGACGCGATCGCGTCCAATCTGAGCGAAGCTTCGACAGTTGTCATTTCTTTTTTCTTCGGTTCGCGAATCTTTAATTCGCTCAAATCGATTCGTTGAGTTTTGACAGGAACCGATCGCACTTGAGTTAAATGAGTTTCTAAAAACTCTACTAATTCTGGGGCGACGATCGCTTGAGCACCTTGTTCGCCCAGCACGATAATATCACCTGTTTTGTCGCGGACAATGCCACAACCCAACATCGCACCCAAAAAGTCGCGATGCGTCGGCGGATCGAATAAGAAATTCCCGGCAATCTGAATAGCTGCTAAGGGCACTTGACTGGGTTCAAATGGCAATTCAGCCCGACAGATGCCCAGTCGCTGTCTCTCGGCTTGAGGATAGCCACCTGTGGCAATAATTTCGACATCGCTCAAGCGGCTAAATACGCTTTTAATTTCGGCGATTTCTGGTGGAGACAGGAAATCTGTTTCGACGACTTCCCAATTCTTGATTGCGCGATCGGCTAAATCGATCGCTCTAGCGACAACTTCTCGATTTTCGACGCGTTTTAATAATTCTTCTCTTGGAAGCATCTGGTAGTTGATAGTTGATAGTTGATAGTTGATAGTTGATAGCGATTCGTGCCCGCTTTTGTTCCCCGACGGTTTACGAGAAATCGAGACAGTTGATAGTCGATCGTTAGAGCAACTATCGTGTTTGAGTTGCTGGTGACAACATCGATCTGTAGGGGTAGTGCTTTATACCTGCCCAATGCGCGATTATTGATACATATCGGTATAAGTTTGGATATTTTCGAGGTCGAATTTACGGAGGATCGTGGTGGCTTGCTGGATAAGTAGTTGCGAACCTTCGACGACGATCAGATATTTACCCGCGTTAATCCGATTGCGATAGGGGAGCGCGTCGCCACTACCAAAAGCAATTCCACCGCCGCCCCCAATAAAGATACTACCCATGGCTCCACCCATCGCGCCGAGCAGTCCACCGATGATGCCGACGACGATGTTCAGGATGATGCCCATCTGGGCATCGGTCTTCATGATCTTGCTGCCGATCCAGCCGGCGAGTCCGCCGATGATGATCCAGCCGATGATGCTTAGGCCCAACATGTGGTGCCCCCTCTACTATGCCGAATGATGCTGAGAGGGACTGCCCGCAACGATCAACCTGCAAACATCATCTGCCTGCGAGTTCACTTTCCGACTTGATCCGCCGAAGGGTCTCGTTCATTCCGTCGATCAGCTCGACGTCGAACTTCTCGGTGCCGCCGAGGACTTTGCTGACGAGGAATCCGGACACCGCGCTGGTGCCGGTCGGTGCCTCGCGCTTCTCGACGACCGTGGTCCCGGTGCCGTTAGGGGTCAGTGTGTACGACCAGATCGTCTTGTTCTCGGTTATCCGGAACGCGATGGACTTGTTGGGGGCGAAGTCGACCACCTTCGCAGTGGTCGGCCATACGAGGAATCCTTTGCGGTTGACGTTGAGCGTGGTGGTGCCCTTACGG
>NZ_PVWO01000482.1 GCF_003003845.1 Chamaesiphon polymorphus CCALA 037
CTACTAGCTCGATCTTTATATTGAAATCCGGTCTTTATATTTTAAATTTATCCGTTGTCATTTCACATCCCGATCGCCTATTTGTATGTTCCAAAATAATTTCCTAACAAAAGTCACCAATTTTTCGTTCAAAACCAAAGCAGTTGGTTTGGCAACCTTACTCGCCGTTATCCCGATTTTGGGTACGGGTGCTTTTGCAGCATTCTTATCTGCCAGAAACATTCGCGCCCAGGAAACACGGCAACAACAGTTATTAGCCAAAGCCTTGAGCCAAAACCTAACACGGTTTATCGGCTTGCGGAGCGTAGATATTCAAAATATCTCAGTTTTAGCTCCAGCTAGCGATCCGGTAGTACTAGCCAAAACTCCAATTGTCGAACAAGAACGCCTGCTCAAAGCATTAGCCGATCGTTATAAATTGTACGACACGATCTCGATCGTCGATCTTCAGGGTCGGACGATCGCGGCATCTAATAGTCTCAATTTCCGGACGAATTATGGCAATCTTGACTATTTCAAACAGACGATTAGTAGTGGCACACCCCAAATTTCTGAAGTAGAAATTAATGCCTCCCATAATAGGTCAGCCTTGTATTTTACAGCTCCCACCTTCGATAAAAGTGGCAAACAAGTAGCAGTAATCGTCGCCAGAATGCCAGTTACGGCACTAGCGATCGTTACCAAAACATTTGGCGACGATCGACATAAGTGGGCAGTTTTAGACAGGTCAAATCGCACGATCTTACAAGCTACCGATGACATGAGATCTGGTCGAAATACTAATGAATTACCAAGTTTTCAGCAGTATAAATCGAATGAACTAATGACGATCGAAGATACAGATCGATACACTGGCAAGGCACAACTGCTCTCATATAATGCGATCGTCCCACCTCGCGGTGGAGCCGAGCTGGATCTGGTAGCAGTTGTATCTCAGGATATCGAGCTACTCTGGGCTAACGAACGACCCATTTGGATAGCCATTGGGCTAGGCAGTTTATTTGCAGGTGTGCTAACTGCTGGGGTAGCCGTCTTCTTGAGCGATCGCGTTACTAGGTATATCCAACGTGCGATTTCCACGATTACTACTTCAGCTAGTGAAATTATCGATACCGTCCAGACACAAGAAATTACTGTTAACCAACAAGCAAATTCGGCGATCGCGACGACAGGTAGCGTCAACGAATTAGAAAATATTTCTACCACCACCGCCGAACAAGCCGCAGCCTCAGCGACAGGAGCCAGACAAGCTCTCTCGTTAGCCGAAGAAGGTACCCAAGCGGTGCAAAAAACCATCCACGAAATGTCCGATCTTCGCGATCGAGTCGATGAAATTGCCGTCCAAATTGCCAATCTCGGCGAACAAACCGGACAGATTACCACCGTCTCCGATCTGGTATCGGACTTGGCCAAACAAACCAACATGCTCGCACTCAAAGCCGCTGTAGAAGCAGCACGAGCGGGCGAACAAGGTAAAGGATTCGGGGTAGTTGCAGGCGAAATTCGGAAACTAGCAGATGAAAGTAAAAAATCTGCTCAGAAGATTAACGATCTGGCTACCGATATTCAAACGTCCATTAGTCGTACCGTCATCGTCACCGATCGCGGTACCAAAACAGTTACCGAAGGCATTCAACTAGCGGAAACTACCGCAGAGACCTTCATCGGCGTGGCCGATGCCGTCAATAACGTTTTCTTGAACTCCCAACAGATTTCTTCGAGTACCCAACGGCAAGCAACCGCCATTCAACAAGTATTGGGGGCAATGAACACCATTTCCCAAGGTTCTCAAGAAAGTGCGATCGGTATGCACAAAGTCAAAACCTCTACCCAAGAACTCAACCTGATTGCTGATGAACTGCAAGCAGCGGTGAATTAGGGAACAGTGAACAGTGAACAGTGAACAGTGAATAGTGAATAGTGAAGAAAGAGGATGCAAGCATCCTAAAACACTAAACTCAATCCACTAAACTCGCTCCACTATCCACTATCCACTATCCACTATCCACTAAACTCGCTCCACTATCCACTAAACTTGCCCCACTGTTCACTATTCACTGTTCACTATTCACTATTCACTATCCCCTAACATGCTGACAACCTTTAGAACCAATATTCAAGACAAACTCAACAGCCTGCCGTTCAAAACCAAAGCGACGGCGATGGCGGTATTGCTCTCACTCTTACCTGTCGTTGGGGTTGGTAGCTTGGCTTACTTCATCTCTAACACCAACCTGACAGAAGCAGAAACAAATAACCAAAAATCTGCGGCAGCCGCGCTGTCAGACGCGCTCGCTCGCTTTATTAGTATTCGGACTAAAGATGCTACATACCTTGCCGATTTGCCATTTGTCAACAATCCGAATATTGCCAAAACCTTGCCTTTAGCCGCAAAAGAAGAGTTTTTAAATGATTACCTCAATCGGTATAAATTTTATGACAGTGCCATGATTTTCGATCTCCAGGGTAATCCGATTGCCGCTTCCAAAGGAAGTAGTCGGGAGAACCATGCCGATCGAGATTATTTTCAAGCTGTATTAAAAACTGGTCAACCTTATATCAGTAAAGTTGTAACTTCTCAAACAACTAAGCAATCATCGATTTACTTTGTTGCGCCAATTAAAGATATTATCACCGGACAGTTGAGCGCGATCTTTCGATTGCGAATGCCCGTTACTGCGCTCGAAGAAATTGCCGCACCGTATGGTGTTAATAATGCTCAGTGGCACATTATTGACAAAAATACTAGTAAATTTATCCTCGCCTTTGAAAAAGCGCAAGTCGGTCGCGATACTAAGGATTTCGCGCGCTACGAGCAGTTGAAAAATAGCGATAAACCTCAGTCCGCATTTGATATCGATCGTCTGACCAACAACCCACAGTTAATCTCCGTTCTCAGTCTGCCAAAGAGTGAAGATTTAGGTCAAAGTAATCTGGGCGTGCTTGTAGCCAAAGATACCAAGTATGTCGAGGCCAAAGCAAATGAAGTTCTGGTCGTATTGTTAGTGGGGATGTTGGTAGCAGGTGGTACGACAGTGGGATTAGCCCTACTGACGGGAAATCGGGTCACCAAGTTTGTCAAACAAATGGCCGAATCGATTGTCAACTCTTCTACCGAGATCGTCAATACGGTCGAAATGCAAGAAGTCACCGTCAACATGCAAGCCAACTCCGCGATCGATACCAGTGCTACAGTCAACGAACTCGGTGCGGTCTCCTTCCAATCTGCCGCTCAAGCCGAAGCCGCCGCCAATGGTGCCAGACAAGCACTCGCCCTGTCTGAAGATGGGACGCGATCGGTACAACAGACACTCCAAGGAATGTCTGGACTCCGCGACAAAGTAGACGCGATCGCTACTCAAATTGTCACACTCAGCGAACAAACCGGACAAATTACAGTGGTATCTGACTTGGTGGCAGATTTGGCAAGTCAAACCAACATGCTCGCACTCAACGCCGCAGTTGAAGCAGCTCGTGCGGGCGAACAGGGTAAAGGTTTTAGTGTAGTTGCCGATGAAATTCGCAAACTAGCCGATCAAAGTAAAAAATCTGCCGACAAAATTAACGCTCTAGCCGAAGATATTCAAACAGCGATCAACCGCACGGTCATGGTAACCGATGAAGGTACCAAAACTGTAAATGAAGGGATCGATCTAGCTCGATCTACTGCCGATACCTTTGCTGGGGTGACAGATGCAGTAAATAACGTATTCTTAAACTCCCAACAGATTTCTACTAATGCCAAGCAACAAGCAGTCTCAATTCAGCAGGTACTCAGTTCGATGACCAACATCTCCCAAGGTTCTCAAGAAAGCGCGGTGGGTATGCACCAAGTGAAAATGACCACTAGGGAGTTGACGCAGGTGGCGGATGAGTTGAAGGCGGCGGTGGTCTAGTGAATAGTGAATAGTGAATAGTGAATAGTGAATAGTGAATAGTGAATAGTGAATAGTGAACAGCGATGCGCGTTCATGTCGGGTTCCCCGACGGTTTACGAGCGATCGAGACAGTGAATAGTTAATTTGTGATAAATAGATGAATTCGCCATTGAAAGACAAATCATTTGCTTTTGCGATTAGAATTGTAAATCTTTACAAGCATTTGTCATCAGACAAAAAAGAGTATATTCTATCGAAACAATTGCTGCGTTCTGGAACAGCCGTTGGTGCTCTGGTTCGAGAAGCAGAGTATGGGGAGAGTAAATCAGACTTTATTCATAAATTGGCGATCGCCCTAAAAGAAGCAAATGAGACTGAATACTGGATTTTGTTACTGTGCGAGACGAACTATCTAACTATCAAACAATGTGAATCAATTATAGATGACTTGAAAGAGCTGCTCAGGCTACTAACATCTAGCATCAAAACCACCAAACAAAACATCAACAAGCATCCCTAGTTC
>NZ_PVWO01000483.1 GCF_003003845.1 Chamaesiphon polymorphus CCALA 037
GGCTCAGATTCATTCATCTTTTCCCCCTTATTTAGTAATTGTACCTCTTTCTATACTCTTTGAGCGGGAAGGGAGTAGTCTATTTGCGATCGGCATCGCCCGCACGATCGATCTACACTCGGCTGTTGGCATTATGTCTACTTTGCCATCGCCAATTATTGCAGGTGGGTTATCCTTTCTAATTCTCGATCTCTACATGTATTTTTGGCATCGGATAATGCATACAGTACCGATCGCCTGGAGATTTCATTTAGTACATCATACCGATCGCCAGATGAATGTATCCACTGCCTATCGCTTTCATCCGATCGAAATTATTAGTTCGAGTATTCCCAAATTATTGCTAATTTGGTTGCTGGGAATTCCTAGCAATTTTGTGTTAATTTACGAATCGGTGTTTACCGCCATCGTCGCGCTCCATCACAGTAATTTTGCACTTCCCCCAACAATCGATCGAATATTAGCCTATATCATTCTGACCCCACATTATCACCGCATCCATCACTCGCAAGTTGTAGATGAAACCAATTCCAACTATGCCAGCGTGTTTATCTGGTGGGATCGTCTCTTTGGGACTTATCGCGATCGTCAGGACGTCCAAAACATCCAACTCGGCATTAGCGAAGAAAGCCGCGAGTTAAACCTGCTCCAATCTCTCGCACTGCCGCTGCCAAATAGTAAACCTTAATCCCTCCCACCACTTATCATATAATTTAGGCTTCCGATCGGGATTTGAGGATTTACAGGATTTGCACCGATGAGGCTATCGGTGCTAAACCTATGTCTCCTAACCCCTATCCCCTAAAACCTAAAGCCTAAAGCCTACTCCCTAATTTCGCGATCGAGCAGCCAGAAAGTATGAGTAATCCCGATCCAACCACCACCGATACCACTACTGCCGCCCCAGCATCATTAGATATCGAGCGCGCTAGGGCGAGCTTACAGCAGAGTTTATCTCGATATGCCGCAACAAAAGTCGGGGAAGTTTCACCCAGCTTGCAGAGCGATTTAGATACCTTAGCGTACACATTGACTAAGCTGGAGCAGACTAGTTATAGTATTGCCGTTTTTGGCATGGTCAGTCGTGGCAAATCAGCAGTGCTCAACGCGCTGATGGAAAAAAACATCTTAGAAATTGGCCCTCTAAATGGGGTTACCCGATTTCCGCGATCGATTCGGTGGTCGCCAGATGGCATTATGCAAGTCGATTTAATCGATACTCCTGGCTTAGATGAGATCGATGGGGAAGCCCGCGCTAAAATGGCCGAAGAAGTCGTGCGGCAAGCCGATTTAATCTTATTTATTATTGCAGGCGACATTACACAATTAGAATATCAAGCATTGTGTGAATTGCGCCAAGCCCATAAGCCGCTGTTACTAGTATTTAATAAATCCGATCTCTATCCAGAACAAGAACGTCAGAGCATCTATCAACAATTACAAAATTTAAGCGGCGATAGTGCTAGCGATGAATTATTGCAGCGATTGTTATCGGCAGATGAAGTCGTGATGGTGGCCGCAGATCCCACCCCGATTCAGGTTCGGATCGAATATCCCGATGGGACGAAAAAGTATGAATGGGAAAAACCCGAACCCCAAATTGCACCTCTGAAGCAGAAAATTCAAGAGCTAATCGCTAGAGAAGGTCGATCGTTATTGGCAATCAATGCTTTAGTACAGGCGCGTTCGGCTGAAGAGAATTTGGCAAAAATTACCTTGACAAATCTGCGATCGGAAGCAAATGCTTTAGTCTGGAAATTTGCCCGGTATAAAGCAATTGCAGTTGCTGTCAATCCGATCGCAATTTTCGATGTTTTGGGTGGTATATTTGTCGATTTATTACTGATTCGATCGCTTGCCAAGTTATACAATCTACCGATGACCAAATATGAGGTCAAAAAGTTATTCAGCGGGATTGTATTTAGCAGTGCGAGTTTATTGCTGGGCGAGTTAGCCACAGGCTTAGTCTTTGGCGTAGGCAAAACCGCCGCACTCATCGGTGGTACCTTCAACTGGGCGATCCTTCCCGGCTACTTGGGTGCGGGAGCAATTCAAGGCGCGATCTCCGGTTATGGTGCCTATATGGTCGGTAGAGCCGCTCAAACTTATTTGGCAACTGGTTCGACTTGGGGTCAATTGGGCGCGAACACTGTAATTAAAGAAATCCTCGATCGAGTCGATGATGCGACCATTATTTCACGATTGCGCGACGAATTATTACCGACTCCACCAACGCCAGAAGCGGAGAGCGAGCAGGTGAGTGGGTAGGATTTTGGATTGCGGATTTTGGATTGCGGATTGCAGATTACAGATTTGTAGGTTGGGTAGCGGCGCATCGACTGGGAGGTTCCCTCCCAGTTGTGTGCGACAAGACAGAGCAAAGCGAAACCCAACACACTCAACCAAGTTTCTTTCATCTTTATAGCCGACGTTTACGTCGGCTCAGTCGCTTCGCCAGGACAAAACCCAACGCACAGAGCGAGCGATTAGCCTTGTAAACCTACAAAATCACGAATTACTTTACCGATACCACTAGTCACCCTAGCCAGCTTGTCAAAGTCGATCTTATCGATCGAATCATCCATCGTATGGTAATGAGGATAGCGAAAAGGAGCGGTATCGGTAATCATCACAGCTTGATAACCCTGCTGCCAAAACGACCAATGATCCGACCAGCCGACACCCTGAACCATACTAGGTAGCGCGACACCTTCAGAAGGAAATTTAGCTTGAGCGCGGAAAGAACGAACCGTATTGCGAAGCAATTCCCGCGAATCAATATTGGCTATAAACCCAATAAAATTGCCTTGAGTCGGATACAACAGGCTCAATGGGGGTGGATATTTCTGGGTATTGGCTTGGTCGGTGAAATATCCCAACGTCTCTAAACTAAACATACCCACAATCTTATCGCCGCGTTGCTTGGCTGCTTGAGCGTAGACGAGACTACCCATGTTCGGCTTCCAAAAGAATGGCGGCTCCTCATTAGTAAATTCTACAAATCTAATAGTACGTAAGGGTTTAGTCCCGACAAACGCTCTGGCTAAACCCAATACAGCAGCGGCACCCGTAGCATTATCATTCGCACCAGGACTCGTAAAGGCTGTGTCGTAATGTCCGCCAATCACCAGGATTTGCTCGGCAAGACTGCTACCAGGAATTTCGACTTCAAGATTGCTAAAAGTTTTACCATCGACAGTATATTTCTGCTCTTTGACAGTATATCCTGCTGTTCCTAATTCTTTTGTGAGGAAGTCTTTAGCAGCGACGAGATTTGCATAATTCCCACTATTGCGACTGCCAATCTTAGTTGCAAGCGTCTCAACATCGCGTTGGAGATTATCTTTTAACTCGATCTCACTGGCACTCAGCGTTGGTAAGGCTTGCCGATAACTCTCCCCTGGCATCCACACCATCAACGACCATCCAAATATTAGGAGGGAGACGATAATAATAGCCAGAATAGCTAACCTTTTCAGAGCCGCGCTATCGATTAGTTTGAGTTTAAAGTTCATCGCAGATTCGATCGATACCGCAGAATTTTATTTAAATAATGTTGGTGCTGCGGTGTGTAATAAAGATAAAACTCCATCAGCAACTAATTGTACCGCGATTACCTACGGTAGGCTTTGCCACCGCCAAGATAAAAAAGCCCAATATCCGATTGAGCGCGCCCATCCCATTCCGTCCCAACAGCAACAATAACGTCTCGCCTAGTACCAGACAGACATAGAGCAAAATGCCAAATAATACAATCCCGATCGCACAACCGAGATAATCGCCCAATTGGCTCATTCGCGTCGATAGCCCGATAATAACACCGATCGAGCCAGGGCCAGCAATTAGCGGCGTCGCCATCGGCGTAAACGAAACATCCTCTTTTTCGGCTCCTGCTTTCTGCTCGGCATCCATCAATCGCGGTTTGCTCGCCACCAATTCCCAAGCCGCATGACCAACTAATAAGCCACCTGCAATTCGCAATACATCTAAAGAAATCCCAAAAAATTCTAGAATCGCCCGTCCGCCAACTAGAAATACAGCCAAAATTAAAATGACACTAATGGCAGTACGTTGAGCTTGCTTGCGCCGCTCTTGGCGGCTATCTGTCGCAGTCAAGCTATAAAATATCGGTACGGCACCGATCGGATTGGCAATCGGAAATAATGCTGCCAATGTGCCGATCGCGTAATTCAGTATTGCAGATGTCATCAGTCAAGGGTGAGGGGATAGGTAGTGGATGGGTGGATGGGTGGACACAGAGACGCTTGCACCCAAATTCACTATTGACAATTCATCTCTACTCTCTACTCTATACATTCTGCCGCGCGACCTGAACTGGTCACTCCGTCCGTGGGAGCCTTCTCCCACTAAGGGATTCACACCCCTTACCCTTAT
>NZ_PVWO01000484.1 GCF_003003845.1 Chamaesiphon polymorphus CCALA 037
ATCTAGCGATGCTCTATGACGATCGACCTTACCAACATCAGGATATCCACTGCTTAACTTACACGATATTCGACAACATGAGTGGAACTAATCCATTCGCCCTTATCGTTATAATTGCGAATCAATCGCTGACGCTCATCATCCGATACCAACCATCCCGCTTCCACAAAAAACGGCTGTCGGTGACTGACTTGTAATGGTGTATTGCTCGAAACCCCATCTGGCAATAATAAGATCTTTCGCGCAGCAGTTCCCGATTCAAAATGCAGCGTATTTCCATCAATTTTGGCAGCAGATGCGATTCTCCAGAGGAGAGGCTCCGCCAACGTCCGATCGCCAAAAGTTAATTGTTGCTCCAGCAAGTCACCCACCTGCTTGACTTCCAAACTCGTCGCAAAAGTTTTGGGATCTTGCCAATCTGCATAGAAAGTACAAGCCGTACCTACCCACTTACCCACCAACTGTTCTACCGTCAGATCGGGACGCAGCTTGGCATCCGTACCCTCACGAATCTCGCGAATTAGTGTCAGACTATTAAATCCGCCCTGCTTGTCAAATAATTGTACTAATCTCGATCGCCGATTCTCAGACACAAAGCCATACTCCGCACCAAATTCAGCAAACGGAGCCACTTGCAGCGAACCTTTAGAAAAAGCCCCCGTATCGAAAAACACCGCTTGCCTGCCCAAGGATCGGTACTCCTGAACGGTATCCGATGTCGGCTGTTCGCTAGTACCATTGGCAAACCGCCGCAATCGAAACTTGACTAATTGGTTATCTTCCAACGCTTCGAGCGTCAAGATCGAGGGTGTAGAACCGAGCAACTCCCCAGCGGTGGAAACCTGAGTAAACGTCCCCACCCATTCTCCAGCATTTTTCAGAAAATTGTCCCAGTTACTTTCCATGCACGCCCATTAACAATTTTTGGTAAGTGGATTCAGTCGGCTGAGAATCCTCTCAACTTAGCGTAGCAGATTCAGCAGGGGTTAACATTACAGTCGATCGATTATCTCGTCTATGCCCAAATATAACAGCCATCACATTAAATAAAACAATTAGCATCTTCACACCACAAAAACAGCCTCCCAATTAATTGGGAGGCTGTTGCTATTTAAAGATCTTGGCTGCTAAATTTAAGTTTTGCAGCTACTCAAATAGCTTATTTGCGGACGATCCGAATAGTTGGAGAAAAGTTCCGAACTAGTGGTGCAGGACGTTTGACTGTGATGTCACCCCCTGTTTCCAGTGGATCGTCCCCATAGCTGTTTGTGACTGTAGCATTTGGTGTCGCACTTGTCCGCCGAGGATCTGGGTAAATTGCATAAGCTTTGTCACGATATACATTATCTACTGCATTCCTGGAGATGGTAGCTTGGAAGTCGATCTCAACAGATGCACCAGGGGGAATCAGGAAAGTTCCCCACGTTGGTCTTGACGATCCTGCGGTAGGATCGACAGTAGTAGAGCGAGTAGCTGCCACAGTTCCAGTACTGACGTTAATACTGTTTGTTCTCGTGTAGGTAAAATATTGTGGTAATTGATTTTCAAAGCGAACCTCTGTCGCGCCACCACTCGATGCTGGATTTGTCAATTTCATTTTATAGCTAACGACATCCCCTGGTTTTGCCGTTGGAGTACTAGTCGAAATGACCATCGCTAAATTCGCTGGCGAGCAAGCAGTTGAAGCATTCAAATCGGCGAAACGATCGTCGCTATTAGAAAAACGAACGACTTGACCAGACGATCCGGCTGTAGCTCCATTTGAGTGTTGGGTTTTACCGCCTCTAGGTCTTAAGGTTGCATTGGGGGAAGGATCGTCGGTCAGGCCACTCACTCCGCCATTGACCTGTGGATTAATGCTAGCACTAGAACCATTAATGTTATAAAGTACGATTCCGCCCGAACCACCACCGCCTGGGCCGTGAGGAGTAACACCATAGACATAGTTATCTGGACCATAAGCATTAGTATTAGGGCTGATTTGAGTGGTATTGGCGTTGGGTTGACTGCTAGGAACAGCTTGAGACCCAGTATAGTTATAAAAAGCATCTCGCTCTGTATTACCGCCATTACCGCCTTTAGCTTGGATATTAATCGTTGCTGAGGAGGGGTTTCGCGATTGAACTAACACAGTCCCCCCAGCACCACCACCACCAGCACCATCTGGATTTGAGTTAAACGCTCCGCGATCTCCATTCGTGCCATTTGCGAAAATAGATCCAGTCCCAACGATGGTTCCAGCGCGAAGCATCACAATTCCGCCCCCAGCACCACCTGGCACACCTTGTGGAGCGTCATTGGCTTCACCACCACCACCACCACCACCCATGAATACTTTCATCGGTGTGGGAATATTTGTTAATGAAGAGGACCCCGGACGACCGCCAGCATCTTTGTTAGCACGAGGGGTTCCCTCATCCCAAGGTAAGCCACCTTGTCCGCCATTCCCACCATTACCACCACCACCGCCACCAGCGTTGTGATAGTTACCGCCACCACCAGCATTTCCTGGCGCGCCTCGGCCTGTATCGCCACCAGGATAGCCCTCAATCCGATTATCTGTAAAGCCACCCTCCCATACTGGAGCCTTGGTAATCGGATCGACATTATTTAAAGCCTTAGTCGCTAGAAACCTTGGGGTACCAGCAACGCCTTCTCCTTTACCCGATCCAAAACTATTCAAGGTTGTAATGCTTTGTGGAGATCTATCTGTATTGAGAAGTATATTTCCCGAAGTGTCCATGGTATATGCATTCGTCCTCGCCATAAAACCTGTTATGGCAGGTCGACCACTGTTTTTGGGGCCATATCCACCCCGAAAACCTGCTTCGTTAACCGAGAGCCGCTGACCGTTTAGATCGAAAGTGCCAAAGGTATCGACAGCCAAGATGCCGCCAACATTACCATCCCAAGGTGAGGCAAACATTGTGCCCAGAATTCTGGCACTGGCATATTGAGGGACACGAATCACTTGAAATCTTTTTTGCCCACTAGTTGTAGTAGCAGCCGCACTTGTATAAGTGTTAATCAGTGGTTTTTTTAGAGTAAGCGTACCACCACCATTCGCTGCCGAAACCGTAGAATCTGCAATTGCGTATTCGTATGAACCGCTACTGCCCATGTTGGTTTGTCCACTACCTTGATTGACAGTATTTCCAGATCCGTATGCATCATTATTGCTAGTATCAATGCTTGCATCCTGCATTTGGACGATCAAGACTAGATCGCCAGCTCTGATATCATCTGGAGTCGTAACATCTCCTCGCGTAGTACCACCCTTCGCAGCACCAGACGCAATTTCAATACTACGAGTGCCTGCGGTAACAGTCTGCAACGTTGGTCTAAAGTAAGTATTGACGATGCCAGTCAGGTTGACACCAACACCCTGAACACCTGGCATAGCACATATAGGTTCGTCATAACTAATAGCGTTACGTGCGAGCGTTAGAGTGGGGGTTGGGGGAATGGGCTTGAGTGTAACATTATCTGCCGTATCTGTCGTAGCGATCGTAGTAGACGTAGTAGTTCTTGGTGTTCCGCCAGTAGCAGAGCCGTAAGAATCAACTGTAAGGCTCGACAGTGAATACGGGGTAGTTGATGCGGTCGCTGATGCGTTTGCTGCGAAAATAAACTCGATACTACCATTAGCGGGAATCGTGATTTTGTCCCAGACTAACGTGCTGGCTCCTGCCACTGGCTTATTGGTATAGGCAGGATCGAGAAAACTAGTTGCATTTGTAGGGCCAAACGTTACAGCTTTGTTCTGAAGCGTAGTGAGGTGTCTATTATAGGTAAAACCTGTAGGTAAAACGCTAGTCACCTTTACTTGATGAGCTGTACTGCTATTGGCGTTGTTGACTTTAATCCGGTAGACAACTTCACTACTAGCAACGATTATAGGTGTGCTGGTCATAGCTCTAACAGTTAGACTGGGTGCAGTCTGTGCCATCAATGGTGTTGCTAAAGGTAACACTGACGTGGTTGCGAATACGATTCCGGTCAAAATATGCGCGTATTTAGCGATAATTGAGTTAGGAATGTTTGAGTATTTCATATTTTTAGGAGTTGTCGGGGGTTTATAAATAAGAGTAAAGATATCATCGCAAATCAAAGATATCTTTAACTACTGTTGTTAGCCTGCGATCTGCATCACACATTCACAAATTAGTATGCACGAGTGAAGTTTTTTTGCTGAACATAAGATGCTTTGGGAGTTAATGGGGGCATTTTATCGATTTCGTTAAAGTTGGGATCGTAGCTAAAACTCCGAAACGGAATATTGTAATAAGAAGCTGGAACACCGTCCCTCGCATCCTCACCACCCGGTCGGAATCTACCGCTATATTCTAATGGGGCACCCAGGCTAACCATCGATCCCATGTAATTG
>NZ_PVWO01000073.1 GCF_003003845.1 Chamaesiphon polymorphus CCALA 037
GTATACACGATCGTCTCGATCTCTCGTGCTGCCTCTCGCACGGAGTCTGGATCGTCTGGATTCCAAGTCACTATTTCCGCTAACCGATCGGTTCCATACTGCTTCTCTAGTGCGGTGCGAGAACGTCCCACCACTCGATAAGGCTGTCCGCTCGCCCGCAATGCAGCCGCAATGCTTTGACCGATCGAACCTGTAGCTCCAAATATCGCAATCTTACTCATCAGGGCATCCTCGATGACTGTCAGTTTATTTCTGAACAATGTTCATTGAACTATGTTCATTTTATATTGACAGTTTAGTTTGTCAACCCCTAAACTAAAAAAGTATTCGATGTGAAGGCAAATCTCGATTTATGGGAAGTTCGGAACGAAAAGAGCGTCAAAAAGCACAACTGCAACAACAAATCCTCGATGCAGCCAAAGAAATTACGATTCGGGATGGGTTTGCAGCACTGACGATGCGAAAAATTGCCCAGGCGATCGAATATGCGCCAGGAACGATCTATCTCTACTTTGAGAGTCGCGATGAAATAGCCATTCAGCTTTGTCGGCAAGGTTATCAAGAATTATTTGAGTGTCTGCAACCGACAATGAATATCGCCGACCCGCGAGATCGATTGAGAGCGATCGCTAGTGCTTACAGCGATTTTGGCTTAACAAATCCCGCCACCTATCGACTGATTTTCATGGAAGATCCGAAATTTACCAATGCGGCACTCTCTCAAGTCCCGATCGATCGTGAGGATGGCGCGGGAATGCGATCTATTCAATTACTCGTTAAGGTATTTGATGACATGAAAGCCGATCGAATGTTAAGCAGCGATGTTAATTCGGCACGGTTGGCGGAAATATTTTGGACATCGCTACATGGTATTTTGAGCATAAAACTCACTTTTCCAGGCTTTCTGACTACCCCATCTGAAGAACTGGTTAAAATTATGACCGATACATTCCTGGCTGGACTATCTCCAGATCTATCGTTATAAGTAAGTAGGGAAAATGCAAGAGAAAATACTAAAACTGGTGGGCAAATAAATTAGTCTTGTTATATTATCGATCGATGAAAATCTGCCCACCTATGAATCCCGATCGATCGCAATATAATATTAATTAGTTCGTCAAAAAATCGAGCTTAATTATGGAAGATAATCAAACAATACAGCAAGGATTGCAAAGAATATCTAAATGGGCAGAACTGCATTGTGAGATATAAGTCAGAGTGGCTTGCTGCGCTGCTGTCGATCCGGTTGCGTCCCGAATATTCGTATTTTTGGACAGGCAAAGCCGAACGATGGTGCATCGCGATCGCTAATTGTCCCTGAGTTGGGCGACACCCTGTAAGGCATTTCTCCGCGCCATCCATGCTGGCGAGCTATCGACTGCCGGGATCGAGTGTGCGCCAGTTGATGCTACCTTAGCTATTATTGTGAATGACTCCGATTTTGCCGACACTCGTCAAACGTAGGCTCCACAATGTTATTTAGATAAAACGACCATATATGCAAGATAGTATTCTCACGACGCTAGTTTTACCGATCGCCTTGGCAATAATTATGTTGGGGCTGGGGCTATCACTCAAAAGTGATGATTTTTTACGGATTTTTAAATATCCCAAAGCGGTGACGATCGGCTTAATCGGGCAGTTGGTTATTTTACCAATTATTGCTTTAGCGATCGTCAAAATTATCCCCATGCCACCAGCGATCGCCGTTGGGCTAATCGTACTCGCGCTATGTCCGTGCGGCCCATCCTCGAATATGATTACCTATTTAGCTGGTGGGGACGTGGCATTGGCTGTCACGCTGACGGTGTTTAGCAGTATCATTACGATCTTTACAATTCCCCTATTTGCTAGTCTGGCGGTGAATTCTTTTCTCGGCACAAATGCGATCGTCTCCTTACCGATTGTGGCGACAATGGGACAGATATTTTTAATTACAGTTATTCCGATCGCATTAGGGATGTTAATTCAGAATCGATTACCCGAACTTGCTCGACGTTTAGAGAAGGCTACTAATAAGTTGGCAGTGGGCTTTTTAGTGTTGATTATCATTCTCCTAGTTGCCAAAGAATGGAGTAAATTACCTGGTTTTATCGTACAGGCTGGTATGGGTGTAATGTTACTAAATATCCTCGGTATGGCAGCCGGATATGCAATTAGTAAACTGCTCAACCTGAATATTGCTCAACAAATTTGTATCGCGATCGAAGTCGGGATTCAAAATGGGACTTTAGCGATCGCCATTACCGCCGGAATCTTAAAAGATGCCGAAATGGCAATTCCGGCAGCTATTTATAGCTTATTTATGTATCTCACTGGATTTGCCGTAATTTTTTACAGCAAAAATTTGACAAGTAATGCAAGTGAAATCCCTTCTTCCGATCTGAGTTAATGTCAGTTTTTCCTAGCAGAGCACAAAGGGAATCGATCGATGATTCGATCGACAATATCGATCGATCTAGATGTTAGTTCGGGCGGTTCTAAGCTTTCTAGTGCTACGGCAAATATTGTATCGATCGAGTAATTCGAGCCAGTAAGATCGCAGATTATCTCGATCGATACAGTCTAAATTGACTTCGTTGGCGTTGTTTGCATAGCGATCGAAGACGTTGCCAATGCTCACCCCTAGGTGTCTGTTTGAAGATGCTCGATTGTCTACCGCACGCTCCGCGAACGGACGATCTCAGCGATTTAGGCTTCTACTAAACAACCGATTGAATGTAACCAAACATCAGTCTAATGGAAGTAGAAATGATGACTGCGAAGGTAAGGCTCATACCGACAACCCGATATTTCAGTTTTTCCCGCACTTGACTGACACCAAACGCATGAATGATTCTGCCAATCAGCAAAGCACTACAAGGCAAGTGAATCCACAGATTTGATGATGTCTGAGTTTCCAGAAGATATATCAGCAGCAGTGACAGCGGCACATATTCAGCAAAGTTAGCATGAACTCGACTCGCTCTTGCTAGTAAAGGTTTATCTTCATTCCCGATCGTCACCCCAAACTGTCTTCTGAGTAAAACTGTTCTGGCACTAAGAGCTACAAACAGCAAGCCAAATATTCCTGCATATAAGGAGACTACATACATATTTTCCGATCGCCTCTGATGATGGAAGGATGAATTATTGAATAAAGATCGTCTTTGTTTGGACAAAAAATAAGATTTTGCAGCTTTTAACTTGTAAATTGCAAGTCAAGGTCTAGTTTACCAGGTATGACTTGTAAAATACAAGTAACCCAGCAGGAATGATGTTCTGCTTCATTCCTGCTGACAAAACTCGGTAATAACTTGAGGCTCGATCGCCTCCAGCGGAAAATGCTACTGATAATAGCTCATCTGGCGGACGAACATAGTGTGGTAAAGTCCGCCTTGAAGCATCAGTTCTTCATGCGAACCCTCTTCTACAATTATTCGTCCGCGTTCCATGACTACTACTCGATCTGCAATCTTTGCCAATCCCAGACGATGGCTGATGACAACTGACATCCGTTCTTTGGTAATCCCACGCAGTATTTCATAAATGTCATGTTCGTTTTTAGGATCGATTGCTGCTGTGGGTTCGTCAAAAATTACTAATTCAGCTTCACTCAAACGCAAAAGTGCGCGAGAGATCGCGATCCTCTGCCATTGACCGCCAGATAAATCTATCCCATTCTCAAACTGTTTACTCAGAGGTGTTTCTAATCCTTGGTCTGAGGAATCGAGTAGCGACATCATACCTACTTGTTGAAGAGCAGCTTCGATTGCTGCATCATCAGCTAATTTTGGCAAACAACCCCAACCAACATTCTCACGCAGGCTTGCTGGAAAATGAGCGTAATCTTGCATAACAACAGCAAGCCGAGAGCGAAAATCTGTTAATGACAGCGATTTTAAATCCCGATCGTTCCATATAATCTGACCGTGTTATGGATCGTAAAATCGGCAGAGCAGCTTTGCTAAAGTTGTTTTACCCGATCCGTTTTCACCTACAAGTACTAGCATTTCTCCAGGACGAATATTTAAGTTAATATCCTGTAAAGTCGGGCGATCGCCACCAGGATAAGTAAATGTTAATCCTTTAATTTGAATACCTCGATCGGATACTCGAACTCGCTCGTCAATAATAGATCGATCGCCGTCCGTAATTGATGGTTCTAAGCTTAACAAATCAAAAATCGGACTAACTGACAAGATAATGCTGTAAATATTATTAGAAGAATTTAATACAAGTCGCATTCCAATCCGGATTTGTAAAATCAACCCACTATAAAGTGCTAAGTCACCAATTGAATAACTACCTTCAATAACTCCGATCGTGATGTAAATATAAGGAATTACTATGCCAATGCCCTCAATTAAAGACCAAAAAAATGATAAAACAGCACCTCGCCAGCGCAAGTTTTTCATTTTTTGATACAAAGAATAATAGATAGCTTTCCACTTTTCAGTTAATAAATACTGAAGCGAGAAGAGTCTAATTTCTTTGGCGTATGCTTCGCTTAACATCAGGGAAGTATATATATCCATCAGCCGAACAGAATCTGCTTGAGTCTCCTCAAGCGACCAACTTTTTTTAATGTATATCGTACTGACAATTTGTGATGGGATAGAAGATAAAACTAAAAGCAGTGGAATCCACCACAAAATTGAAATTGACAATGCAACAGAGGGAATTAATATTAAAATACCAATAATTATTTCTACAACAAGATATATGAACTCTGGTATGTTTTTCATACCTCGTTCGGCTAATTTAAGTATGTTAAGTAAATATGGAGTTTCAAATAAAGCAAGATCGTTGAAATGAGCAACCTTGCTAGTGACTTTTGATTTAATAAATCCTTCTACTCCATCTTTTAAGGTTGGTAAAATAATATTGTTAACAGGTCTGAGCGAGTCAACAAGGATATTGATGATTAGCATAAAAGCTAAACCGAACAGTAATTTTGGTTCCGACAATAAAGTATTAAATACATCTGGAGATTTTTTAGTTGCAAGATCGATCGTCTCGTCAATGACAATCTTATTAAAAAACAGAGATACTGATGGGCCAGATCCTGTAATTATGCTCAAAAAAATCAAACTGGCTAATTCAAATGGCGCGGCCTTACAAATAATTAGAATAATTTGTTTAAACGTTTGATAAATACTTATTTTAGCTGGTTGTAACGGAGTCATATTACTTAAGGAATATAAAAGTTTTAACTCAAACAAGGGCAAATACAGAATAACGCATAGCCCTAAACGTAGGAGGCTGGAAACCCACTCTTCTTGATAAATTATTGCGATCGAATTATATTAGCAGGTCTATCTACTTCATAAATCTGTAGATAGAACCTTGATTTTCAGCTAGAAAATTGTGAAAATTGAAAAATAGTACAATATCTAAGTCGGAATATCGTTAATATCGATCTCAATCCCGATCGATACCTAGTACTCGATGGCATAAGTAAAGCAACCATTGCCCATACTCTACCAACTCCCAACTCCCAACTCCCAACTCCCAACTCCCAACTCTTCCCGAAATAGTACTAAGATTTACGCCGCTCGATACCTAGTCAGAGTCACACAAAATTTAGTTTTCAGATAAAAAGATTGTCAGACTGAGAGCGTTCGATCGGGCGTTGGTGCAGCCTCGGTGCTGCCGAATCGCGAAGTTTGACAAAGTAGGAACGAGATCCATAGATCGGCTGTATGTAATAGAAACTTTCACCACCGATCTAATTTAATTCAAATAGTAATATAAAATTGGAGCATAAAAATATGGCACATCAATGTTGTGGCCCTGGTTATGTCTCACCGCAAGCAGCCATGACCGCAGAGCGGGAGAAATTGTTATATACGATCGCGTTGTATACTGGCACGGGTATTCAGGAACCAGACTATCTGGCCACGATCGATAACGACCCCGCATCGCCGACATATTCTCAAGTAATCGATCGTCTACCCATGCCTTATATCGGCGACGAACTGCATCATTTTGGCTGGAATGCTTGTAGTTCTTGTCACGAAGATGCTAGTAAATCGCGGCGATTTTTGGTGATTCCAGGCATTCGATCCAGTCGAATTTATATTATCGATACTGCCGATAGCAAAGCACCTAAAATTCATAAAATTATCGAACCAGCAGAAATAAAAGCTAAAACTAATCTGACGGCTCCGCATACCGTTCATTGTTTGGCAACCAGTCAAATTATGGTGTCAATGCTCGGCGATGCTGAAGGTAATGCTCCTGGTGGTTTTTTGTTATTAGATGAAAACTTTGACATTGCCGGACGCTGGGAGCAGCAACCCAATGCGATCGAGTATAACTATGACTTCTGGTACCAACCGCGTCATAATGTGATGGTCAGTAGCGAGTGGGCGGCACCTAAAACCTTTTATCCAGGCTTCGATCTAAACGACGTAGCAGCGGGTAATTACGGGCAACATTTGCACTTTTGGGACTGGGAACAGCGCAAAGTCATCCAGAGTGTCGATTTGGGCGCAGAGGGCTTAATTCCGTTAGAAGTTCGCTTTCATCATAATCCCGATAGCACGCACGGCTATGTGGGGGCGGCTTTGAGTAGTAATATTTGGCACTGGGATCGAGATAATGGCGATTGGCAAGTTAGTAAAGTTATTGATGTGCCAGCGGTTGAATTAGCAGGTTGGGATTTTCCCGTTCCATCGTTAATTACAGATTTATTAATCTCAATGGACGATCGCTATCTCTATTTCTCCAACTGGCTGCATGGCGACATTCGCCAGTACGACATCAGCAATCCTACCCAGCCCAAATTAGTCGGACAAGTCTGGTGTGGCGGTTTGCTGGGGAAAGGCGGTCAAATTAAGGGGCAGAAGCTCTCGGGTGGCCCGCAAATGCTGCAATTGAGTTTGGATGGCAAGCGGCTGTATGTAACGAGTTCGCTGTTTAGTACTTGGGATAATCAGTTTTATCCAGATCTGAATCAAACGGGGTCGTATATGTTGCAGATCGATTGCGATCTCGATAAGGGTGGACTCTCGATTAATGAAGATTTTTACATCGATTTTGGGAGCGAACCCAAAGGTGCGGCTCGCGCGCATGAGATGCGCTATCCAGGCGGGGATTGTACTTCAGATATTTGGATCTAGATGGATACATATCGAGTCGAATTGGTAAATCGGGGCGGGATCGAAATTGATATCGCTCCCGATGTCTGGGTTTTAGATGCCATTGAAGCATCAGGCTTGCGCTTGCCCGTTAGTTGTCGCACTGGTGTTTGTATTACTTGTGCGGCGAGATTAATTCAAGGCGAAGTCGATCGATCTGCCGAACGGTGCCTCAAACCAGACCAAATTGCCGCTGGCTACGTGTTATTGTGCGTGGCATATGCTCGATCCGATTGTCAATTTGAAGTTGGGATCGAAAGTCAAACTGCTTTGTATCCTAACCCTTTCAAAGGTCGATCGATTGACGTTAGGGATTTGGATAGTTAGCGGAGATCGATCGACAAGAGACGATGGAGGAAAATGACAGTGGATGAATCGGGTGCCAGCTTCTATGATGAGAAGACCTCATTAATTGCGGCGATTGGCCAGAGTCAGAATTCAGTAACAATCCAACACGATCCAAAACAAGCACTCGACAACAGCATCAACTATCGAGCCTGATGCCACTCCTGTATATGACTCAAGAATGAGACTGTTCTTGGCTGTGCGAGCATGTCAGGAAGCTTCTCATGATAAGCCTGCCGATAGCTTTTTGCTTCTAATTGATTCTGCATAAAAGTTTCAAAAGAAGGCTCATTCCATCGCTCGTAAAGCGTGAAACGATTTGCATCTTGAATATCTTGGTGCATATGGCAAGACACAAAAGTACTTTCTGCTGACATGCGATCGATTACTTCCCTCACGGCATCCTTCCATTCCTCCAGACGTTCTGGTTTCACTTGAAATTGGACATAAAATGCTAAATCGCTGGACATAATTACCTCCAAAATACTTGTTTCGATTTTAGGGAGCTTTGTGAATTTATCTGCACGATGAATTATTCGATCGAGATAAACTTATAGATAAATTCTAGCAGATCGCTGTAATTATCGATTTTTGACGATCGCCAGTTAAAGTAATGAGTTCAAAATGGAAATTGTTACCAAAAGATTTTTACTGCGAGACTTTATCGACTCAGATCGCGCTCCATTTTTGGAGTACCAAGCAGATCCCCGCAACCTGACATTTTACAATCCCGAAGAATCTAGCCCAGATCGAGCGGCACATTTATTCGAGCTGTTTCAGGCTTGGGCACAAGAAAATCCTCGCTGCAATTACCAACTGGCAATCATTCGACGGCAAGCACCTCACAACTTACTAGGCTGCTGCGGATTGCGGGAAGTAGTGGGTAAATCTGAAGAGATGGAACTAGGGATCGAACTCGCGCCGAATTATTGGGGACGTTATGGTTATGCTATTGAAGTGGGAAGATCGCTGCTCGATTACGGGTTTAGAGAACTCAATCTGGCTAAGATCTCTGGCTCTACGATTAGCGCGAACGTGCGCGTCGAACGTTTGGCGGCATGGTTTGGGGCAGAGATAGTGGAGATCGATCCAGGAGCGGCGTGGATGTCTGCAAGAGGCTGGAGTGATGTGACTTGGCGGATATCGAAACAGCGATGGGAGGATCGCGCTGCTGGCTGAGAGCTACGATCTGGATATCCAACGGGTTCGATCGATACTCTATGCGTTCACTCCTTTTGGTGACTGTAGGATGGCCGAGTATCTGGAGTCAAAATTAGCACCTGTCGATCGAGAGTTGTTGGATGACAATTGAAGAAGTTGATGTTGACTGTTTAGTTTTTTTGTACTATGCTGGGCTTGTCCCGATCTTAAGGAGCAACGACAATGGCAGTCAAACCAATCCCAGAAGGTTATCGCACCGTTACGCCATACCTAATCGTCCAAGGCGCAGAAACGCTCATCGAATTTCTCACCCAAGCATTTGCAGCCACAGAAATTCGTCGCGCTCTCCACCTAGACGGCAGCATCATGAATGCCGAAGTGAAAATTGGTGATTCGTTCATCATGTTGAGCGAAGCAAGACCGGAATTTGAAGCGATGCCCACGATGATTCATCTGTATGTAGAGAATGCCGATGAGCTGTACGATCGGGCACTCCAAGCAGGTGCGACCTCAATCATGGAGCCACGAGATGAATTCTACGGCGATCGAGCCGCAGGTGTCAAAGATGCTACTGGGAATTATTGGTGGATTGCCACTCATCAGGAAGATGTCTCAGCTACAGAAATCGAAGAGCGCATTAAAACCCTATTTGGTAACAAAGAACTAGTGTAAGTAGATAGATCCGATCGATGAATTTCTCGATCTAGCTCGGATCGAGAGATTCATCGAGTACTACAAGCGATCGCTAGATACTTTCGCAGGAGGTCTTGTGTATCCAAACCCTTTCAAAGGTCGATCGATTGATATTGAGGATTGACGTTGCTGATTTGCGGCTCGCGCTCCGTCTCCGACACGCCTTTGTTTAATTGAGAGCTTCGTTGTAATTGATGATTCTGCCATTAGCACCGATCGCATAGGTGAAATGAGTATTTGTAAGATTGGCATCAGTCAAATCGGCTCCAGTCAAATTAGTATAGACAAGGTTAGCACCAGTCAAATCGGCACCACTGAGATTACTTTCAGCGATCTGAGTATTTTTCAAACTAGCACCACTCAAATTTGCACCACTAAGATTACTCTCATTCACTAGAGTATTTTTCAAATTAGCACCGCTCAAATTTGCACCACTTAAGTTAGCCTTCTCGATCGAACAGTTGCTCAAGTCGGCTCCACTCAAATTAGCACCACTGAGGTTAACCTTTCTCAAGTCGGACTCGCTCAAATTAGCACCACTCAAATTGATTCCGCTCAAGTTAGCACCCATCGGATACTTGCCGCCAATGTTTAACCGGATTAAGTATAGATTGCTAAAATCTCGTTCTTGGGCAGCATAACGCTCCAATAATTCCTCCGCAGTCATCACTCCAACTTCTACCAAATAACTAATCTGTTCTTCAACGAAGTTTTTGACTCGATCGACTAGATTTGGCATAGCGTTTGTCCTCTCATAAATGAATATTTCTTCGATCGCGACATCAAACAAGCTGGCAATTTTGAATGCCATATCTAAGCTGGGATCGTACTTGCCAGATTCAAACCCATTGACTGACTGACGACTCACTCCTAGTTTTCTGGCAAGTTCCGCTTGCGACCATTGGTGGAGTTGTCGAAGTTCTTTCAGTCGGTTGTTCATGAATTTACCGTTCTTCGTCAAGTATTACTTTACAGCTTGTGCTGCATGATGTCAAGTAGCACTTGACATCATATTTGTGTCTGTGGTATCTTTGAGATAATTGAAACTCTCGCTCCCAGCGCAACAAAACAACGCTGTGGCAACCGACTGACAAAGTGGGCTGGTGTTGCAAGATAAGATTGTTGGCAGCCGTTAAACGTCACCGTTAGGTGGGCAAAAAGTCTCTGCAAAATCGGGGGGAATTATGGAAATACAAAAAACTTTGACTCCATCAGAAAGGGAAAAAACAATTGGTTGTCTAACCAATGCGTTCGGTGCCGACATCATAAATCTTGATGAATTTGAGAGCAGAGTCGAATCCGTACATGTCGCAAAGACACGCAAAGAACTTCACCAAATAGTCGCCGATCTACCAACTGAAAACATTGACGATTGCCAGACGATCGCTGAATCTGAAAATATAGCCTGTAATATGGGTAATAGAACCATAGCTGGCTCAATGTTGTTCGCGAAAAAACTCAATATAGAAGCGACATCGAGTAGCCTCAATCTCGATTACCGAAATGTCGATCTGCCAGATGGAGTCTACGAAATCCATCTAAGTTCTGTTGGTTCGAGTTTTACGATAAAGTTACCAGAAAAGTATCATGTAGAGAATCGAATCTCCAGTAAATCGTCATCTATAAAGGAACCAAAAATCGCAATAGGGAACCAAAAAATAAGTGTCGTAATTAGATTAGCGGGCAATATCGAAGGATCGAGCGTAAATGTGGTGAAAGCCAGAAAACCATTTTGGTCTAGATGGTTGAAGCAATCGCAAATTGTAGCTACTTAACATCGATTTGCCGATCGACAATACAAGACAAGACAAGCAGGGAAACAGGGGAAAGGTGGAGTGTTTTCCTTTACCCTTTACCCTCTGCCTAGATTTCGGCTATAGTTAGCAACTTACGTTACTACTGTGCGATGTAACCGCCATCTACCATTAATGTTTCACCCGTTACAAACGATGCACGATCGGAAGATAACCACACCACGGCATTAGCCACCTCAGCAGGCTGTCCCACTCGACCCATTGGATGAATCCCTGCCATATAAGCCTTTGCTTCATCCTGTCCACCTGTGGCTGTCTCAAACATGTCTGTGGCAATCGCACCTGGCCCGACGGCATTAATGCGGATGCCCGATTTTGCATATTGCAAGGCAGCCGCTTTTGTTAAGCCCTCCACGGCGTACTTACTAGCAGTGTAAAGCGGCACACTCGGCATCGCAACTACACCCAGAATAGATGAGGTATTGACAATCGTGCCATTTCCCTGCTTTAGCATTTGCACGATCTCATGCTTCATAGACAACCACACACCTTTGACATTAACGTTCATAATCCGCTCGTATTCAGAGTCCGGTTGGTCGCTCAGCGAGGAATTTTCACCATAAGTTCCGGCGTTATTGAACGCAATATCCAGACGACCAAAAATTTCAACTGTTTTGTCAATCATTGCTTTGACATCTGCTTCTTGGCTGACATCTGTTTGAATAAAAAATGCTTCTCCACCATCATTTTTAATTATTTTGACCGTCTCTTCTCCTTCGATCGAGCGACGACCTGTTACCACTACTTTAGCTCCTTGCTGGGCATAAGCGATCGCCGCAGCTCGACCAATTCCTGAAGTTCCACCCGTAACGATTGCAACTTTGCCTGAAAAATTCATCATCTTGAAACTCGATTGGTTGAGTGCAATTCCATTATTAACGGGCTACAATCTATAAAACAAGTACAAACTCAAAAGTGCTATACATACCTAAAAGTGCGTATGACGATCGAACCTCAATCTCGACCTTGTGTTTTAGACCAAACATCTGATGTTCGTCAGGTGCTAGATCTGATTGCTGATAAGTGGACGGCATTAGTGATTCTGTCACTATCGCGGAACACTAGAAGATATGGGGAACTGCACCGCGAAATTGGCGGAGTGTCTCAGAAAATGTTGACTCAAACCCTCCGCAATTTAGAAAACAGCGGACTAATCGATCGCAAGGTCTATCCGGTGGTACCGCCGATGGTGGAATATTCCTTAACTCCGCTGGGTGAAACATTGGTAGCACCCCTTAAAACTCTTTGCAATTGGGCTTCCGAACATTTTCATGAAGTGGAACTTGCCAGAGCGGAGGCAGTCGATCGCAAGCAGATCGATCCAATTATTGCTTGAATGTTAAAGGCGCGATTCAACAGAGCCGACGCTACGCGAACGCCGATGGCAACGCCCATACACACCGACCGTCTAGAGTCGATAATCTTGAGTTGAATTGATGGTTGACGAACTTAAAGTTTATAACTCGATGTCCGAGTTTTATGCCTCAATGGGTGGAACTCTGGAGCAGGACGTTGATTTTACAATCCATCGGCTAGAAGAAGTTCATGGGGAGATTCCTATTAAATCTCCACTCTTTCGAGCAAATTATTATTCAATATTAATTATTCGCCAAGGGCACGGACGTTACATCATTGATAGTCAATCTTATCCAACACAAGATGGTACGATTTACTTTACAAATCCCGGACATATCAAAGGATTTGAAATTTACGAACTATCTTATGGGTATGTAATTACCTTTTCAGAATCATTTCTCAAACAATATGTCCACGAAAATATTTTGGATGAGTTTCCATTTCTGATTGCAGAAGTCGCCCCGCCGAGTTATCCCGATCGCGAAATCTTTCAAATCTTTGATGACTTAGGGAGTCAACTTTTGCAAGAATATCTTGCCGATTCTGCTTACAAGTTTAAAGTAATTGGCAGTTTGACTGTGGTGCTATTGCTCAAGATTAAAGAACGATTTTGGCAAGCTTACGACCCGCTGACTGAAATCCCGACTAGTTCGGCGATCGCGCTGACATTCAAGCGGAATCTCGAAAACCATTTTCGGGATTTTCTTGCAGGCAAGTGCGATCGCTTATTCCAAGTCCAAGACTACGCGCAGGCTCAGTATTTACATCCCAGCTACTTTAGTACCGTCATCAAGCGGAAAACAGGTAAATCCGCCAACACTTGGATTGCCGAAAAAACCATTACCGAAGCTCAGTCATTATTGGTGCGATCGTCTGAATCGATCCAAGAAATTGCCTTTCGACTGGGATTTAAAGATGCCGCTCACTTCTCGCGCTTTTTTAAAAAGCACACCGAGTTATCTCCGTTAGGCTTTCGTCAAAGTCTGCCAAGCTGAATGTTAGGATTTTCAATGATTATTATCGATTTTTCTCACACTTAAAAATAGGCAAGCTTATCTAGAAAATATCCATGTCCTTCACGGGTTGATTCTGGCTTAATGGAAATTAAGGACACGCCACCCAGACAACTATTAGGAGGTCATCATGAGTCAAAATCGCCGTCAGTTTTTGAGTGCATTGGGAGCAACGAGTGTCGCGGGTGCGATCGCCACTGGACAAGTCAATGCTCAAGTGCCACAGCCCGTTCGATCGACCCCCGCTACAGCGAGAAAGCCTACCGATCGCGAATTGTCGGGTAAGGTAGCGATCGTGACCGGAGCGAGAAACAATCTAGGGCGAGGCTTTGCCGTTGCTCTAGCGCGTCAGGGGGCAAATGTGGTGGTGCATTACCATCGGGAGGCGACCAAAAATCAGGCAGAAGAAACAGCCCGATTGGTGCGCCAACAAGGTGCCAAAGCCATTCTCGTTCCTGGCGATCTCTCACGAGTTGCTAACATCAAACGGCTATTTGATGAAACAAACACAGCATTCGGACGAGTCGATATCGTGGTTCATAGTGCTGGGAGTTTGGTCAAAAAGCCAATGGCTGAGATTACCGAGGCAGAATACGATCGCGTTGCTGGTATCAACTCCAAGGGTACGTTTTTTATCATGCAGGAAGCCATCCGCCGGATTGCTGACAATGGGCGAATCATTAATGTTGGTACGTCGCTGTTGGCCTCGACGATCGGCAATTATTCGGCCTACGCAGGCACCAAAGCAGCCATGGAAGACTTCACTCGTGCCTTGGCACGGGAGATCGACTGGAAGCGCAACATTACCGTGAATACGATCGCTCCTGGCCCTGTGGATACGCCTTTTTTCCGCGATCCAGAATCTCCAGAAGCGATCGCTGCCATTACCCGACTAGCAGGACGCTTGGGATCGATCGAGGATATCGTGCCATTGGTTGAGTTTCTGGCTTCGCCCCAATCGCGCTGGGTCAATGCTCAAACGATTTTTATCAATGGCGGTTACGTCACACGTTAATTGAGAATTGAGAATTGAGAATTGATTTTTCTCCTGACGGAGAGGCTACGCCAACGGACGGGTTTCCCGTTCATGAAAATAAACCAAGCAAACCCCTGCTTCTCGTTAATTATCTATCTAATACACATCGATCGCTGGAGAAATAACATCATGAAATATCGTCAACTGGGAATGACTGATGCACGAGTCTCAGCCATGGGATTGGGTTGTATGGGCATGTCCGACTTTTATAGCGGTCGTCAAAGCAATGATGCCCAAAGTATCGCCACGATTCGAGCCGCGATCGATCTTGGCATTAACTTTCTAGATACGGGCGACTTTTATGGCATGGGACACAATGAATTGCTGATTCGCGAAGCTATTAAAGGCGTTCCCCGCGACAAAGTATTTATTGCCGTTAAATTCGGACAATTGCGCGATGCTAAAGGAAACTTTATCGGTGCCGATAATCGCCCGGTTGCCGTGCAAAACTTTCTGGCGTATAGCTTACAACGCTTGGGTGTAGACTACATCGATCTGTACTATCCAGCCAGAGTCGATCCGAATGTGCCGATCGAGGATACAGTAGGTGCGATCGGCCAACTCATTGGGGATGGCAAAGTTCGCTATGCTGGACTCTCAGAAGCAGGTACCGAAACGCTGCGTCGAGCCAATCAGGTTCATCCGATCGCCATGCTCCAGACCGAATATAGTCTGTGGACGCGAGAACCCGAACTGGATGTGTTGCCCGTTTGCCGAGAATTGGGCACCAGCCTAGTCGCCTACTCGCCGCTAGGACGGGGATTTTTAACCGGAGCCTTTCAAGCTCCAGATAACTTCCCCCCCGATGACTTTCGGCGGTATAGTCCCCGCTTTCAAGGTGAGAACTTCTACCGCAACTTAGCACTAGTCGAAAAAGTCAAGGAAATTGCGGCGCAGAAGAATTGCACTCCCGCTCAACTGGCTTTAGCTTGGTTGCTGGCAAAGGGTGAAGATATTATCCCGATTCCAGGGACTAAACAGCAAGCGCGATTGGTTGAAAATGTGGGCGCAGTAGAGATCGCCTTGTCGGCAGACGAGATGCAACAGATCGAGGCGATCGTCCCGATCGGATCTGCGGCAGGAACTCGCTATCCTGAAGCAATTATGCACACTGTCAATCGTTAACTTTCCCAACCTCCAAAGTCTCGAATCATCATCCGTGACAGGATGATGATTAACATAGCTTGCCAGTGTAATACGCAAACTTAACAACGGAACTCGGCCCTAGACCAACAGTGCCAGGTTTAACGCAAATGTACGAACCAGGGCCGCGTCTGGTCTCAACTTTGACCCGAACTCTGGTATACACACCCTGGATACAGTGCCTGTAATATGCCCAGCCAGTGCGGGGTGCAACATAGAACCCACAAGCCGACGCTTGGGCTGTCGATGGCACGATCGCGCCTCCAAGTACTAGTCCGGCAGCAAGTACCGTACCAGTTACTAGTTTTGTCATGCTGTTCGGTTTGTCTATCATTGTAGTAAACCTCATTTAATTAGTTTCCCCAGCAAACGGATGGGTTTCTATCTATCCTATCCGATTAGCTTCAGGATGTTTACAACACCGATCGAGCCTGACGATCGGGACGACTGGTGCGGAGGCTAGCTGAGTACGAAGACGATCGGGACACTGAAACGGTCGAACACGAATACAAGTAGTTGCTAGATGATGGATTGGTGTTTAGCATTAAGATCGAAATTACAATAACTACGAGACAAAGTAAGCATGGAATTCAACCCAAACAACAATGTTGTTAAACTCTGTCTTCAAGGTATGGGTATGGAAGAAAAAGGCCAACCAGAAGAAGCAAGTAAACTGTTTCTTCAAGCCTGGAACGAAGCAACATACGACTTTGAAAAATTTATTTCAGCCCATTATGTAGCTCGATATCAAAAAAATATTGGTGACAAATTAAAATGGCTCGAAACGGCTTTGCAGGTTGCATTAAAAATAAATGACGACACCGTTAAGAGTGCTTTGCCCTCTCTATATTCAAACATTGCCAAATGCTATAAGGACTTAAGCGACCCTGACCAGGCCAGAAAGAATTATGAATTAGCAACTTCGTTTCAGGACAAACCTTCTGACAAAGGCCCCTTTTATCATGGAACGAAAGCAGATTTACAAGTTGACGATTTGCTAACAGCAGGGGGGAGTTCTAATTACAAACTCGACCTCAAAATGAACCATATTTATTTCACAGCCCTTGTTAATGGCGCGGGACTAGCTGCTGCATTAGCACAAGGCGATAACCGCGAACGGGTTTATATCGTCGAGCCGACAGGAGGATTTGAAAATGACCCGAATGTTACAGACAAAAAATTTCCGGGCAATCCGACCCGATCGTATCGATCCCAAGCACCATTAAAAATAGTTGGCGAAGTAACAGATTGGGTAAAACAAACACCTGAAGAACTCCAAAAATGGCGTAAAAAGTTGGCCGATAATAAAGGAGAAATTATTAATTAATTTCAAAGATGTCCATACCCCGATCGGCGATCGAACTCAATTACCTCTTGAAAAAAGTCCAGTGCTTCGGCAGAGAAT
>NZ_PVWO01000485.1 GCF_003003845.1 Chamaesiphon polymorphus CCALA 037
GTGGATGAGTGGATGAGTGGATGAGTGGATGAGTGGATGGGTGGATGGGTAATGGGTAATCATTGCGTATCCTATCTCCTAAAGCCTAAAGCCTAAAACCTAAAGCCTAAAGCCTAAAGCCTAAAACCTAAAGCCTACCTTCTGCCTTCTGCCCTGATATGATGAAGATCGCCAACGAGTAACAATCATCTAGTAGTTTAACGATCGTGGTAAAAATTCTGGCCATCTCTGGCAGCTTGCGGTCTAATTCTAGCAATACTAATATCTTGCGATCGATGATGGAATTAGCAACCGATCGCGTCGAGCTGTCAATTTATGATGGCATGGGCGAGTTGCCACATTTTAATCCCGAACTCGATGACGAGCTGGCAATTGCAGCGGTGCAAGATTGGCGAACTCAGCTTCAAGCGGCTGATGGCATCTTGTTTTGCACTCCGGAATACGCGCATGGCGTACCTGGCTCACTCAAAAATGCTCTCGACTGGATCGTCTCTTCCGGCGAGTTTATGCACAAACCTACGGCTGTCATCAGTGCGTCGCCATCTCCAGATGGCGGTGCCAAAGCCAATGCCGCACTCGTACAAACGCTTAGAGTGATGATGGCAGAGATTGCCGACGGTTCGATTTTGTGTATTCCGGCTGTTTATAATAAATTTAACGATCGATCCGAGCTGACTGATTTAGAGACAGAATTAGCACTTAGCTCTCTGTTAGCTAGTTTGGTGAGTGAGATCGATATCGAGCGGTAAATTTTAGACTTGGCTTATCTATTTGTTGGCGTTGGCGCAACCTGCTGTAGCGTCGCGCGTTTCTGCTACGCAGACGCTACGCGAACGGCGGGAAACCCGCCGTAAAAAGCGGATGCAACCACGCGGAGGTTCCCTCCGCATGTGTTGCACCAAGCAGCGCGACAAGACAGGCATAGCCTCGTCTTTGGCGACATGGAACGAGCATCGCTGGGCGAGAGCGTAAGCTGATGTCGCACCGCTCGATTGCCACAAAATTAACTGTCTATTCGAGACTAAAAGTTAATCTTCGTCCCAACCTTCAACGTCGAGTAACTCGCTGACTGGATCTTGGAGTGTGAAACCAAATTCTAAGAGTTCATTTTTCCAGTATTGCCACTTATCGCCATACAGAAAGGCAATCTTCCAAATGCGATCGCTTGGACTGAGAATCTTGGATGCTACCAAAGATTCGACTTGACGTTGCATTTTCACCATCGGGTGAAGCACTTGCTGAGTCATAGATAAAGATTTAATTGTTTGAATGCTTAATGTGAAACTATTTTCCTGCTAAATGCTCGTGCTAGCTCTAGTAATGCGATCTGCTAGGAAAATTTACCTTTCTACTTGTACCGCACAACCGTGTAGATTGTCAAACTTAATTTTGGTGAGTATTTACAGGTTTATGGATATGTTCGCAGACTTCACCTGGTTTTGTCAGTGTGGATGTTGCGATCGATTGGTTGGGTTATTACGATCGCCGCCAAATCGAGATTGAGTGGGGCTGCTGGTTAGTCGAGCGCGTCGCATCAAAATTTATAATTGATTTTTTCTTTGGATTCGACGATTTTACCTGTCGCGAACCAAGTATCTAGCAATTGTTTGACTTCTGGCTCGCTCGGTTGATACTTAGAGAGGATCGACCTGAGATAGGTGTATAAAGTCGCTCTTTTTTTCGGCCTGCTTTTAGGAATTACCGCAGATAATTTAGCTACGGCGATATCGGATAAAAAATCTTGAGAATGAGTCAGATCTGCTCGCCCAGAGAGCAACTCCAAACTATCGATGCGACGACAGGAAATACCCAACTTACCTAAATGTTGGATCAGCGGGTCGAAACCGCGATCGCGTGAAAGAATAACGTAGCTAGATGTAGGCGATTGCAGACTGACTTGACCGAGATAAAAGGCAATATGAAAGTCTAGAGCATTTGGCCCCGTTTCTTCTACGCCAATCCACTCCACCGCCGCACCCAATTGATGCGCCTCGCGCACGAGATCGAAAGGAATCTTGGCTTGAGTGCAGCCGACAAAAATGAAAATCTTGAGATTGGGTCGTTGCAGACTAGACAATCTTACTTGAGTAACATTTTCATAATCGATAAATAGAATGGTAGATGGAGTGGCTTTCTCGATCGATGTCATCTAGCCTAAATTCAGTGAATTGACGGGAACTTCGTCCCACGATGCGACTGTACGCAGTCTCGCGATCCAGCCTAGTTGTTTTTGCTCGGTCGTGAGATTGCGATCGAAAGATTCGTGACAGTCTCTGGCTAGTTCTTCACTACGTGAAGCGATGCAGGCATACATCAAGCCGCCAGGATCTAATTGTTCGTTTATCCAGATTGTTAACATCGATCCCCCTCCTGAAAATGTATCTTACTTATCTAAATTTTAATCGTTATTTAGGCGTTCGTGCCCAGTCTTAACAATTTCATTGCTTCGATCGTCCAAACTTAGCGAGTATGTCGGCACTCATCCGACAAATTCTCCAGTCTGGCAACACTGTCGCACCCAGACTTTGATAAAACTCGATCGCGTTTTGATTCCAGTCTAGTACAGACCACTCTAACCGCCCGCAACCGCGATCGTGGGCGATTTTGGCTACGCTAGTCATCAACGCTTTACCGACCCCTTGGCGGCGATATTCGGGACGCACGAACACATCTTCGAGGTAAAGCCCCGGTTGCGTGAGAAAGGTCGAGTAACTATGAAAGAATAACGCAAACCCGATCGTTCGCTCTTCTAATTCTGCAATTATAACTTCCGCATAAGGTTGTTCTCCAAATAAATGCGATCGCAATAGTTCGGTATTTCCCGTCACTCGATCGGTCAAGTTTTCATACTCCGCCAACCCTCCAATCAACTCAAAAATAACATCGACATCTTGCTCTTGTGCGGGTCTAATTTTTAGCATCTGGATAGTGAATAGTGAATAGTGAATAGTGAATAGTGAATAGTGAATAGTGAATAGTGAATAGTGAATAGTGAATGGTAAGTGGGCTTAAAATTTAATTCATTATCAACAATAACTTGGAATAGGATTACTATATCAACTACTCCCTTCCCGCCAGAAGAATATAGATCTCACCACGATTGAGTTACTCATGCAGAGATCCATATATTTAACCGCAGAGGCGCAAAGAGCGCAGAGAACAAAGCACAAAGTCTAATCTATAATCTTAGAGCGAGAAGGGAGTATCAACTATCCACTATCAACTATTCAATATCAATTATCCACTATTCACTATCCCCTAACTCACCATCCTTGCATCTCTACTAACTCGATACATAATTGATTGATAGCCGGAAGATCGGGATGATGGGGGAGAATCGAATCGTCATATGCGCGATCGAGTTCGGCAACTAAATTATCGGCAAGTGCTGTTACCTGCTCGTAAGTTAATTCGCCATTGAGAATTGCTCTAAATTCATCAGCATCGCCGACTTCCTGTCGATCGACAAATACTTCACCCGATCGTAAAATTTCTAAGCCACTGCGTAATAATCGGATGCAGTGCATGGCGTGTTTGAGATCGAAACCCGATTGTTTTTCCATCCCCGCACGAGTGGGATTGCGATTGGTTTGCCAGGATTGGTAAGCATTCCACTCGCGCAAGGCATTTTGATATTGCTGACTTTTTTGAAGTAATTTGATGAAATCGCCGCGACTATTCGTCAAATTTTGGGTGTACTCTAAAACATCATCTGTGAGATTGTGTTGTTTTAGCAGTCCCTTGTAATCGATATCTCCAGTTAATAATTGATGCAGTTCTTGTGCTTCTGCTAGATATTCGATCTTGCCACGCACTAGAGCATAGAGATATTCCAAAAAAGCATTCAACTCTTCTTTGTTTAACGGACGTTCTCCAGTTAGGCCGAATTTTTCAGGTGTTGGTCTTTCTTGAGGAGGATTGAGCAACCATTTTCGATGCGACTCGATCTTCTTGATTTGGGCAAAAGCATATCCAGAATAAGTATGTTTGACGCGTTTGCTCAGAAACATTCGACGATTCTGAATTAAATATTTGCCGACTTCGGTTTTGACTGGATAATCTTTGAGCCAGAGTAGTTCGATGATATTAGGGTTGGCTCCAGCCAAAAGTTGAATGAATTTTTTCAGCTCGTAAATAACTGTATCCTTCTGTCCGTCGAGAAAGTCCAACATCCCTGGTTCGGTATCCCAACCACTATCTTTTTGCTCGACTTTATCGAAACCTAAATAATATGGCTTCCCCGCAATAAATACCCCCCGATAGTCCAAATCGGAACCGGGACGGCTCAAGCCATAGCCATGGCTACCAGCCAAGCCAATTAGGATCGTGCGTTGTTCGACTTCTAGACGTTGCATCGGG
>NZ_PVWO01000074.1 GCF_003003845.1 Chamaesiphon polymorphus CCALA 037
CTTGGCATATGCTATATTACTTTATTCTCAAAAAGCTCTCTTCTAATCATATGGTTATTTGTGCCGCTCAGTACTAGACTTCTTTGCCTGTTTAACGGGCATTTTTTTTTGCTTAGATATGGGCTTTAATTTAAAAGATGAAGATCGCTTGAATGTCGATACCAGCCAATCGCTGAGATAGTGACTCATTGCGCCCAATTCTAAGCCACAAAATAGAGCTATATAGACTGGAAAATGCAGCTCGATCGAGTGTCGGACGATCGCGATTAACTGCTGTCCGGTATAGGTCGTAGCCCCTGCTAATCGAGCTATTCCGATATAAAATAAACCGACTAAACTCAACCATAAACTCAAATAAAAAATCCGTCCGATCGTGCCAATAATTGGGCCATGCGACCAGATCGATCGATGTTTGATGGCTTGCTGATACGGTCGCCACAACCACCGCAATATGCCCCAGCGTTTGTAATGAAAGGAGTACAAATCTAAATCTGGCCCAAAAATCAAGCCACTAAATAAGAATCCCCCCGATACCCAAAATGCCAAATCGGCACGGGCTGTTGCATACAACGTCCCGCCTGCAATTAGTGGCAAACTCCACAACGTAACTCGATCGTGCGTGCGTCCAGATGGCAAAGTTAATTAGTGGATAGTGGATAGTGGACAGTGAATCGCGATTACTTCTTACAGAAATGTTACCAGCTTAATTTGGTAACATGGTATAAAAAATCGCTCCCCCCACATTAAGCAGCAAAAATATACGATCTTAAAAATCCACATACCGAAAGTTACAACAATTATATGTACACTTTCAACCACTATCCACTATCCACTATCCACTATCCACTACTTACCACTTTCACTCGATGACAGATCTAAGTCTGACAGACGAACAATACAAACAAAAAATGCAGCGTCGGCAACAGGTGCAAGCCGAGCGGATCGAGAAATCGATCGACAAAAAAGGCTTGATTATCGTCAATACCGGGACGGGGAAAGGGAAAACCACCGCCGCGCTGGGAATGGTACTCAGATCGCTCGGGCACGGCTATCGAGTCGCGATAGTCCAATTTATCAAAGGTGCGTGGGAACCAGCCGAGAAAGCGATTTTAGAGCGGTTTGGCGACCAATTAGTGTTCCAGGCGATGGGTGAAGGTTTTACTTGGGATACTCAAGATCGCGATCGAGATATTGCTACCGCCGAACGGGCTTGGGAGCAGGCATTAAGTTATATTGTCGATCCGAGCTATCAATTAGTATTATTAGATGAGGTCAATATCGCTCTTAAATTGGGCTATCTCAGTCCAGAAGTCGTTATTGCGGGATTGGCACAAAAGCCCGAACTATCGCATGTGATTTTGACTGGTAGAGGCGCGCCCCAAAGTTTGATCGACGTTGCCGATCTGGTTACCGAAATGACGATGATTAAGCACCCGTTTCGGGAGCAAGGCGTCAAAGCACAACCTGGTATTGAATTTTAGAATTTTTGCGTTACAGTCACGGCTATATCCCCGACTTCTTGAAGAAGTCGGGGATATTTCCTAATATTAGAGAGACCAGATTTTTTATTAAGAAAATGTATAAACGATCGCGTATTTGTCATTTTCCGATCCGATCGATCTGCAATTGAGGTAGAAAGTAGAAATACTCGTAAAATAAAATTATCCTCGCTAACATCGGCTAGCGAGGAGCCATAAAATACCAACTCAATATGTAATCTTATGATGCCAGCCAATGAATCTAGCGATCGAGACTGCTTTCTAGAACGACAGATCCGCATCTTAGTCAGACGGCTAACTAGGCTCGAAGAAACTCAGTTGACCAGCACAGAAGTCAGCTTACCGATCGATCGTGTAAATGCAAGAATTGACAAAATTGAAGAGCGAATGAATCGTCGATTCGAGCTATTGGAGGCGCGAATCGATCGATTAGAAGCAAAGTTTAATGACTTAGATCGCAAATTTGATGTCGCGATTGCGATCTCATTAAATCGATCTAGAGTATCTGATGATTAACTTCGGAGTGCGCCCCAAAATTGCACGACTAAACCCTCAGAGATCTTCTGTGGTAACAGATCGACAGCGGTATCTATTAAAGTACAATCCGTCAGATCGAGTGCGCGATGGATCGATCGGATTGCCAAACTCCGCGATCTGGCAGAGACATTAGTCCCGCAATCTCGATCGAGACTTCGACATCTTTCAATCATCTCATACTACTTCTTTAAGTGTAGCTGCTAACATCTGGAGCGCGATCGGTTTAGAGAGATATTTACTCGCTCCCGCTGCCAAACAGCGTTCTCGATCTCCAGCCATTTTGGTAGCAGTTAGTGCAAAAATTGGTAGCTTGGCAAATTCAGGATCGCTACGTAGTTGTGAGATCGCTGACAAGCCATCCAAAACTGGCATTTGAATATCCATCAAAATCGCTTCAGGATGGTGCAATTTCGCTTGTTCGATCGCCTCTCGACCATTTTCTGCCACGATAATGTTGTAACCTTTGGCTTCTAAATATTCGGAGAGTGTTGCCATTGTATCTCTATCGTCATCGACGATTAAGATCTGTGCTGCTCTTTTGGGCGGACGAGGATTTGCGGCTAATGCCAACTGTCGATCCAACGCCACTCGCTCATCGATCGCACTACTATTAGCAAATGGCAATCGATCCTCAGCATGACAATTGGGATCTAATGGTACGAGCGATGCCAGATTGCCACAAGGTAGATCGATCGTAAACCGACTACCAACATTAACTTCACTGGTGACACTCACTTTTCCCCCATGCAACTTGACGATCTGGCGCACCAGATTTAGCCCCAAACCCGTACCCTGAGCTTGGCGGTTGAAATTACTGTCGATCTGAACGAAAGGCTGAAATAATTTATCCAGATGTTCGGTTGCGATGCCGATTCCAGTATCGCTGACGGCAAGTTGCAGCCCAGCGATAGCCCCGTCAGTTGAGGCAAAATAGGCCACATCTATACTGACACGACCATTTTCAGGTGTGAATTTGACTGCATTACTGAGCAAATTAATTAAAACCTGGCGCATCCGACGTTCGTCGATCTCCACATCGGGTAAATGTGGGGGGATATTTACTGTTAGTTGAATTTGTTTTTTATCAGCTTGAGGTTTGACAAACGATAAACTATCCTGGCAAAGTCGATCGATATCCGTTGGTTGGCAATATATTTGGAGCTTTCCAGCTTCCATTTTGGCCATATCGAGAATATCATCGATCAATGTCAGTAGATGATTGCCACTCTTCTCAATTACCTGAATGCACCGTAATTGTTTCTGGTTGAGCGTACCATAAACTTGTTCGATCAAACCCTCCGACATCCCTAAAACAGCATTGAGCGGCGTGCGCAGTTCGTGACTCATGTTGTTGAAGAACATTGTCTTCGATCGATTGGCTTCTTCGGCTGCTTCTTTTGCCGTTTTCAACTGGCTGGTGCGTTTTTCCACCTTTTGTTCGAGTTCGACGACAGAGGCTTCCAATCGACTATAGAGCTTGGCATTCTCGATCGAGATTGCCGCTTGAGCGATGAGGATTTCGAGTGTTTCTAATCGAGTTGGTGTAAACGGATCGACCGCAACCTGATTTTCTAAATATAAGATGCCAACCAGATCGCCTCGATCGAGAATCGGACTACACAATACACTTTTTGGTTGATACTGCTGAAGGTAATTATCTCCACCGTACTCCGACAACTGGTGAGCATCTGTCAATAGAATTGACTCCAAACTATGTTCGACCTGATTTACCAAACTAATTGCCACATCGCTACTTTGCTCGAATACCAACGGCGATAATAACTGCGCTTTATGCCCCTGTTTGACTTTGGCGACTACTTGTAAACTATCTTCTGTTTTGAGCAATAATACACATTTATCAGCACCAGCATTAGCAATGACGTTTTCTAACAGATTGGCGATGAGTCGATCGAGTTTTACTTCTTGTGAAATACTCCGCGAAGCTCTGAGCAAACTCTCCAAATCTAAAAATGTGGAGTTACACATTACTGAATTAGTAATGTCAGTCACTTCAGGTTCGACAACCTCGATAGACTCTTGGTTCGTAATTGACGCAAGCAGGTGAGGATACAGCGTTTTTAATTGCTCGACTTTAGCTTTAGCTCCCCACCGCCCATAGCAGTAGTAAGCTTCCATTAGGTAAGATTGAGCTAATTTCTCTTTACCCCAGTTTAGATAAAATTTACCCGCTAATTCATTTGACAGTGCTTCTTCATGAATGAATTGATGTTCTTTCGCCCCAGCAATAGCTCGATCGTAATACTCGATCGCCCCAGCTTTATTACCTAAAATCCGTTGTTTTTCGGCTTCAATTAAATCCCATTTGTGCAGATAATTCATCGGTGCATTTTGCGCCCACAGATCGATCGTCCCTTGATGAATTTCGACTTGGGCAATTGTTTCAGCCCGCTCTAATTCCGACTGTTCTGGATATAATGCTAAGTGCGTCAGTGCTGCAAATAAATGGAATGTGGGAATAGTCACCATTCCGGCTACCCCCAGTAAATATTGTTGCCCTTGGTTGGTATAGTCCATGGCAGCATGATAATTGCCAAACAAATAAGCCAGGATCTGTTTGTACCCATACACAGCAGCGAGTGCGCTAAATTCATTGTCTCGTTGATGCTTGGAGAGCATGACTGTCTCATCATATGCATCTCCGATCAAGCAATCTGGCCGATCCACTCCTTCCATTAAATTCTGTGCTACTTGACGCTTCAACTCTAAAAAAGTCTGTGCAGAATATTGTTTGACCTTAGCTAAAGCATTACTATAAGCAGATATTTCCAGATTCCAACTCATCAGTTCGACCCCTGAGAGAAAAGCTGACTCGAAGTAAATAGCAATACTATACCCCGCACTGAGAAAGTCACCAGCCTCCATGAAAGTTGTATAACAATTTTTCAATGTTGGCAGACACGATCGAATAGTTTCGCGGCGATGCTGAATCCAGGCTGCAAATAAAAATGAAACTGTGCTGTTGAATTCCGTTGTCTTTTGCTGCTCTAGCAAATTTGTTGCCAACTTACCAAAACTATAACCAGTTTCTACATCATCGAAGATGGCACTTAGTACCATGCCATGGTATACATATCCTGATAATGAGGCAGGATCGTTTCCAAAACTAAATGATAGAGTAACCATCTTAGAACTGAGAATTGGTAATAAACCAGGCATACCAAGGACGATAGTTTTACCTAAATCTGCTAAGAGCTTAATAGCTGCTTGCATCTGAAGATCTTCGATCTCTGGTAAGTCTAAAAGATCTTCAATAGGTCTAGATTGAAGTTGGCTAGCAACAGCTTGTAATGCGCCATCGATATTAGCTCGATCGGGTGTGGTGGGAAAGTCGATCCCTAATTTTCCTAGAACCTCTATACCCACAGAGATTGCTTCTACCATTTTTCCATTGGCGGTAAGTGCTGCAATTTGGATGCTGTAGATTGCAACTTTATCCAAAATAGTCTGTGCCGATCGCAAGACTGTACTAGCAAACTCTTCCATCCCCTCCAAATTGCCTTCCAAATAAGCAGCTTCAGCAGCCGCAACGTGCAGATCCAGTGTCAATTGATACTGAGTTTCCCAACAGTCGCTCGGTAGGAGTGCAATACCCGATTCTAAATAAGTATTTGCCGCAGCATAAGCCGTAGCAGCTCTAGCTTTTTTGCCCGCAGTCAGATTAAGTTTAGCTAGAGATACTCTTTGATTTGGCTGCGTAATTAGTGTTTGGGCTAGATTAAAATGACCGACAATATCAAATAGCTTTTCTGCTCTAGTAATCTCGGCAGACTTTTGATAAAGTAATTGACCAATTTTGAGATGAGTTGCTTGTTTGCGATCGACAGGAATGAGCGAATAAGCTGCTTGTTGAACGCGATCGTGTAAGAATCGATAACATGCATTGGCTGCGATATTCGATCCCGACTGAGGATCGGAGCTGGTGAAAAATTTGTAGACTTCTGTTGTCGGAATTAGTAAGTTGTCTTGCAATCCTTCCCATAAAATTGCGGCTGTCTCTGCTGGAGATCGCTCCAAGACGATTGCTAAGGTATCGAGATCGAATTGCGATCCGATACATGCGGCTAAAGCCATTGCCGCTTGAGTTGAGGTCGGCAATTTCTGCAATTGTAATGCCATAAACTCAACCACATCATCGGTGACAGCCAAGGCTTTAACTTTGGCAACATCGCAACTCCAGCCGCCGACATCGCTATTATGACTGACCCGATCGAATGTAATCAGTCCATCTTCATATAACGATTTAAGAAATTGCGTAGCAAAAAAGGGATTACCTTGAGTTTTTAGAGCTACCAATTCAGCTAGGGGTTGGGCGTGGAGCGGGCTACAATTTAAGGCACCTGCAACTAACTGGTTTAAACCTGCTAGAGTAAGAGATTCTAATCTAATCGTATCGACTTTGATGCCAGTTTTTTCAATCTCCTCGATCGCTAAGAGCGTTGGATGAATGGGTGAGACTTCATTGTCTCGATAAGCTCCCAATACTAGTAAATAACCAGTATCCTGCATTAATAATTGCAGTAAATTGAGCGATGCTAAATCTGCCCATTGCAGATCGTCCAGGAATAACACCAGTGGATGTGCGGCTGTAGCAAACAGCCGCACGAATTTTTGCATCAGCAGATTAAATCGCTGTTGTGCGGCACTCCCAGTTAATTCTGGAGCGGGAAGTTGCTTGCCGATAATGCGTTCTAATTCGGGAATGATATCGATTAATACCTGCCCATGCTCGCCCACAATATTCAGGATATCGGTTTTCCATGTGTTAAGTTGGGCATCGGATTCGCACAGCAAGTTGCGCATCAAACCGCCCAAGGCTTGCCCAAAAGCTGAAAATGGGATGTTACGCCCAAATTGGTCGTATTTACCTTTAATAAAGTAGCTGCGCTGACGGACGATCGGTCTGTGAACTTCTTGAATGACTACAGTTTTACCGACACCAGACGAGCCAGCAACTAAGACCATTTCGGTAATACCCTTGCTGGCTCGTTCAAAAGCATTCAGAAGTACGGCAACTTCTGGCTCGCGCCCGTACAATGTTTCGGGAATCGTAAAGCGATCGCTCGGATCGCGCTCTCCCAAACTAAATAGTTCGATCTTGCCCGTATCTTGCAATTGAGCTAAACAAATCTCTAGATCGTGTCTGAGTCCTAACGCATTTTGATAGCGATCTTCTGCATTCTTGGACATCAACTTGCTAACCAACTGCGAGATCGGCAAGGGAATCTGCGGCAAGATCTGATGGACTGGCACTGCTGACTTGGCAATATGGCTGTGTACCAATTCCATCGGATCGTTGGAAATAAATGGCAATTGCCCTGTCAATAATTCGTAACAGGTGACACCCAATGTATAAAAATCGCTGCGATAGTCGATCCCGCGATTCATGCGTCCGGTTTGTTCGGGAGACATATAGGCTAGTGTCCCGGCTAACATATTGGCATGTTCGATCTGTTGAGTTTCTTTGGTCAACAGCGACGAGAGACTAAAGTCGATCAGTTTAACGTGCTGAGTCTCTGGGTGGATCAGGATATTGGCAGGTTTGATATCTTTATGAATGACCCGCTGACAGTACAATCCCTCTAGTGCGTCGGCGATTTGAATGGCAATCTGGAGAAAGGCAACTAATTTTTGCGGTTCGTCTCCCAAAGCTCCCACTCGTTCTAAATAAGAGCGAAGTGAGATACTACCGCAATCCTCTAAGATCAGAGCATAAGAATTTTGGTAGGGTTCTAGTGCCAGCGTTTTGATGACATTGGGCAGATCTAGATCTTTGCCAATGTCGTACTGATTCCGAAACTGCATCAGTCGCTCGAAGCTGGGAAATTTATTTTTTAGCAGTTTAATGGTGACTGGATATGAATCGGACTCTCTAACTCCTCGATAGAGCAGGGTACGATTGCCTGCATAAATTTCTTCGGTAATTCGATAACCTGACAAGCGCACGATCGTCTTCATTATCCTAGTCCCCAATATGCAACTATATTGAAAACGGCTTGGATCTAAAATTTAGTTCGATAGCTCCAAACTAATGTTGGGTGAAGCTTATAGCAATTAAAAATTAGATCGATCTGCCATCTTATATTTACATTTTACGAACTGATTTGGGGACTAGCTGTAATCTAGATCGTGTTTCGATGTTTTTTGGTAGCACGATTAGATAGACCAATTTACACCAGTACCTTGCTCTCCAGGTTGGCAACCGCCTCAATCAGTTGCTGACAATCTTGCTCTGTATTGCAAGGATGAGGCGAAACTCTGATTCCTAGACTCGAACGTGTATCTACATCAATACCCAATGCTGCCAGCTCCTGTGCCACAACTTCGGCACGATTGACTCCTAGACAAACCGTTCCACCACGTTGGTGATGCGATCTTGGGGTATTGACAGGAATCCCGCAAGCATCTGCACAGTCTATCAAATAAGTTGTCAATTCAATATTGCGTTGATGAATTTGTTCTATACCAATATCGATCGCAAAACGAAGCCCTGCACGAGAGGTATAAATCGGCTCGATCGATGGTGTACCCTGTTGAAAACGTCGTGCTCCCGTTGATGGTATAAAGTTAGTGGCAAATGTTGTAGGCTCTAGGTGGGCAAACCAACCAGGGTATACAGGATCGAGTCTTGCAGCCAATGATGGTCGGACATAGGCAAATGCCAAACCCATTCCCCCACAGAGCCATTTGTGTGTCCCGCCAACTAACACATCGACATTTAATAGAGTCACATCAAGGGGAATTGTACCAACTGCTTGATAAGCATCTAAAACTACAATTGCCCCAACCGAGTGAGCCGCATCAATAATGGGTTGAATATCTAGACGAGCACTATTGAGATAAGAAACTAGAGAAACCGCAACAATGGCAACCCGCTCGTCAAGTTGAGCGATGATGTCTGCTGAGGAGATTTGCATCCCATCAACTGAAGCGATATCAGTTATTTCAAATCCTCGATGAACTTGAGATTTCCACAGATAGCGACAAGAGGGAAAGTCTAAATCGGTAATGATGATGCGATTACGTTTCGCATTAGGTTGAATCGTAGCGGCAATCGCTGCTTGAGCCGCTGTTGCGCTCGGTGCGAGTGCGATCGAGCCAGTTGGTGCGTTGAGAAGTGTTTCAATTAATACAAACATTTCCTCGTATCGTTCCAACCAGCTCGGTAATGCTCGTCTACCTAAATAGAGACTTTGGGTATAAGCTTCGATATCCAAAAATGCTTTTTGTGGCAGTACTCCTAAGCTATGAGTTGCCAAATAGTTGCGCTGCTCCAGCAAGGGAAATTGTGTACGGAGAGCTTCAAAGTCAAAAGTTTGCATCAAGATCGTTATTTTGGACTTATGTAAAACAAAGCCGATACAAATTGTTGAGGAATATCCATGAGACTGCTCTTGTCTGTTCAGCTCCTTGTTTTGCTGCTACCATGCCCTCTTTTGAGTCGTCAACAAAGCGGGAAAGTAGCAATGCTTCATCAGCATGATCGATCTCAACTTCTTCATGAAGTGTCAGCCATCCGATCTTAGAAAGTTCGATATCTGTTTTCCGAAACTCTTGTCCCAAGCAGAGATCGAATTGCTTGCCGTGAATCTCCATCAATATGGCTGCTCCCACTCCAACATATGCATTGGAGTTAAAGTAAATATCTGTTAAGCTTTGGCTATATTCTTTGCCAGGAGTTAACATTTCCTCGCTGAAATTCTCCATTTGCCAAGGTTCGATTCCCGCAAGCAATCGATCGAAAAGTTTTCGATGAACCCGATCGATATTTCCATTGCCTAATTCTTCATTCAATTGCTTTGTGAGAATACAACGAATCCGTTCGTCTTCAATTTTACCCACAACATTAGCAAGAAGGCGCGTAAAGTGAGTAACAACTCCCTCTCTCACATTCATAAATAGCAGCCAAATATGTGCTGGATTAACTGTCTCTCGTTGCAATCGTTGCAAGAAAGGATGATGCGCAACGGTATGTTCTTCGTAGTGCCATACCATGTCCTCTAAAGAAGAGACAGATTTAGTTGGTTGCGTGGCTAGTTGCTGAGGAGGTCGGACTCTATTTAATTCTGGATTCAAATAAAGAGTAACTCTTCTTTGTTGTTTCTCTCTACGTAAAGAAGTATAGGAATGCATTCCTACGCCAGCATCTAATTGACGTGTTGCAAATGATTGGATAGCTGACTGGTATTTAGAAACTGGAAGACCATGCTCGATAAAGTATAAATCGACCCGATCGCATACGGCGCGATCGTCGGTTGCGTAGTTAGAAATTGGTAGATGCAGCGTTCCCACTGAAGGAGTTTCATTATCTCCTTCCACCCAGGCAAAAGCAGTAATAGCTGACTTGGCTGAGAATGCGGTTTGGCCTGGTGCCATGGCTTGGCAAAACTCGATCGCGTCGCCAGGGAAATAGTTACGAGCTGCGCTCAGTGCTGATTCTAGTTCGGCTGGGGTGGCATCTTGATGGCGGAGGTAGACTTTGACTCGCGCTCGCTCGTGTGCGGCCAGATCGAGGGAAAAGTAGACAAATTCGTCTTTGTCGGGGCCGCGTTGTGCTGCTGTTTCGGCGAGGGTCGGCCAAGCGTGGGTGAAACCGAGTCGGACTAAGGATTCTTCGACGACTGCGGCGGCACGACTCGATTGCTGCGATTGGGGGTTGAGATAGAGTTTAAAGGCCGATGGTTTGTCGGGATAGAAACACGCCGAGTGCCACATCGAGAATTTTGCTGCGGAATTTGTCGGTACGAATAAATCGGCAATTTGCTCGAATCGATCGAGGCTGATGTTGTAGTGTTCGGCTAAATATTGATTGAGTTCGAGTCCAGCTTGCCAGTGGGACTCAATGGTGGCTGCGCTGCCTTGCGCTTCTACTAATACCCGCAATTCTGCTTTATCGGGATCTAAGGCGATCGAAAATTCAAAGGGAGAGCCATCATCCGAGAGATCGGACGTCCATCCAGTAGTCTCGCCAACTTTTCTTTCGCTCCAGGATGCCGTCAGTGCCCGAAAAATTTCCACGATCTCGACAATTTTATCATTCAGACCCAACGTATCTGCCAGAATTGTTAATTTTTCGATGCCGAGTTCAACGTATGTTGGTGTGGGGAGCAGTCGTTCTGGGTCAAATCCAACTTGAGGATTATACTCGATCGAATATTGATTTTTTACTGACGCTTCTGTGTCAATAATAACGTTATCCGCATCAGAAAGTGACTCTGATATTAGAGATTTATCTTTAGAATTGGTCATGGCAAGCTCCAACATTTAGATAATTAAATCTTTATTTCTCGATCGCATAAATACTTTTCACATCCTAGCATAGGAATATAAAAATTAGTAAATTTGTTATTTTTATTACAAAACCTGTACTTAAAGATTAATTTATAAAAACTGCAAATTAAAGCGATCGAATTACTTGTAACTGTTGTTTCAAGCTATTTTTTTGAGAAATAAGCAACCTAATTACAAGCTCTGAAAATTTTTCAACTAGCTCGATCGATACACATTCACACGGATGAGTAATTTGAGAAAGGATAGATATTTTCGATCGCTCATTAAATTCTGAAGAAATAATTAAAAAAATTTGTAGCAATTGCTACAAGTTATAAATGCCAGCAAAAATAATTTCATAAAACAAATTGTTGCTCGTGGTTGAAATTGAAATTGTTACAATCTCGACCAAATTAAGAAAAATCATTGTTCGCTCCAAAAAACATCTACCGATCGGGAGATTGTGAGTTTTTTAATTATTTTGCAGTAATGTTTCGATCGTCGAGACGAGTTGACCTAATCTGACAGGTTTACTCACATAGCGATCGGCTCCAGCGTCGAGACATTTTTGGCGATCGGCAGGCATCGCTAAAGCTGTTAAAGCCACGATGGGAATTGCCGCACAAGCCGGAATCTGGCGCAGGCGACCGATCGCCTCAAAGCCGTCGATATCTGGCATCTGAATATCCATGAGAATTACGTCAGGAGTATGGATCTGAGCCATCTCGATCGCTTGTTGACCAGTGCCAGCTCCGAGCAGCTCATAACCGCGACTTTGCAGGTAGCCTGTCATAGTCTCCATATTGGCTTCGTTATCTTCTACGACTAGGATCGATGCCTTTAGCCCTGTCGAGATTGCTTGAGAGCCTGGAGCTAGATCGCCAGCACTTGGCGACACAGATGGCGGTACTGCAATTTCTGCACTCAACTCGACAGGCAAACACACTCGAAAACAACTACCCCGATCGACTTGGCTCTCCACAGTGACGGTGCCACCATGGAGTTCGACCATCCGCTTGACTAGTGCCAATCCCAATCCCGTCCCTGCATATTGGCGATTGAGACTGCTATCGATTTGGACGAATGACTGAAACAGTTTGGGGATATTTTCGGGAGCAATGCCAATGCCAGTATCGACGATCGAGAACGCGATCTGCCGCGAAGCTGTTACGTTACCAAGTCGCTCGCTCGTCCTCAAGTCACTAAGATCGTCGGTGGTGCTCCCATCCCTTCCTTTCCCTGTCTCCTCGTCCAGCACCCGGACATCCAGCATCACACTGCCCCCTTCAGGTGTAAATTTGACTGCGTTGCTGAGTAAATTGATGAGGATTTGACGAGTGCGCAGATCGTCTACGCGAATATTTAGCTGCTTGAGATATTCTGGCAGTTGGGTGGTTAGGCGAATTTGTCGCTTGTGGGCGAGTTCTTTGATAAATACGACACTATTTTGGCATAAAGATTGGATCGATACGTCACTCAAGTTGAGGACGAATTTGTTTGCTTCGATTTTGGAGAGATCGAGAATGTCGTTAATTAGCGACAGGAGGTGTTTGCCACTTCTTTCGATCGTCGAGATCGAATGTTGTTGCTGTGGGCTGAGAGAGCCAAAGGCTGGTATCTGTAAGGCTTCAGACATCCCTAATATGGCATTGAGCGGAGTACGCAGTTCGTGACTCATACTCGCTAAAAACTCATCCTTGAGCCTGGTGGCGCGAGCGAGTTCTTGGTTAGAGATAGCGAGCTGATGATTGGTTTGACGCAATTGGGTTTCAGCTTGCTGTCGATCGGTTAATTCGGTCTGCAATTGCTCGAACAGACTTGCCTGTTGAATCGCGATCGCTAGTTGATCGGCAATTTGTTGGAGTAATTGCGCTTCGGCAGCTTGCCAGTGACGCTGGCAACCGCACGCATGAATGCTCAGCAACCCCCACAATCTGACGCGATCGTTGGGTTCGAGTCCGCTCTGAGTGTCGGCATCGCCGACAGGTAACAAAATCGGTGCGACAATTTTGGATTTGACACCGATCGCGTCTACATACTCCTGCAAACTTACAGAGCGGACATCTTGGCCGATATCATCCACGACATTGGGGTTGCCTGCTAAGTAAAAGTCATATTCTTCCTTATCGATATGTTCGTCTGCCCAATTGCGTCCCCTCAGACTCGGATATGTGGGGATGACAACTTCTTCAACAGCTCGCAGTTGCCGATCGGGAAAAACGCGGAAAATTGTCACCCGATCGACCAGCATTAATTCCTGGACTTTGTTGGTAGCAGTGGCGAGGATTTCTTCGACTTTCAAAGAATTGCGAATTTGCTGGGCGATCGCCCCTAATGCTTGCTGCTGGCGTAGTTGGTGTGCGATCGCCTCTTCTGCCTGCCAGCGAATTTGAAGTTCGGACTGGACTGTTTCATAAAGGGTAGCCTGTTGGATCGCAATGCCAATCTGTTCGCCAACATGTTTGAGAAAGTCGATCTCAGTCTCTTGCCAAGCTCGTGGTTCTCGACAATGATGCACGCACAGCAAACCCCATAAAGTCTTACCGTCGAACAATGGCAAGACTAAATTTGCCCGCACCTGAAAGTTTGCGAGCATTTGCACCTGAGTATCTAGCAATCCAGCCGTATAAATATCTTCGACAGCAGCGATCCGACCTTGCTGATAGTAATGCGCCAACTGTTCGTCAAAATTAGGATCGTGAATTTTCGCGCCCATAATCGTCACGAAGTCGTCAGCGACAGATTCAGCGACAAATTCGCCCACGTCACTGTGCCACTGGGGATCGAATTTAAAAATGCCAACTCGATCGGTTTCTAGAAAGGTTCGGATCTCTCGCACCGCAGTGTCAAACACGATCGGTAACTCTAGAGATTTCCGAATTCGTTGCATCATTTCTCGCAAGAGAAATTCGCGCTCGGCTTGTTGCCGGGTTGTTTGTTCGGTTTGCTGGCGGAGCTGTTCGGCATGTTTGGCCGCGCTAATATCAAAGTTAATCCCTACCATCCGACAAGCCCGATCGCGCTCGTCGCGCTCTACCAAACCATAAGCTTTGAGATGATGGATACTCCCATCGGGATGGATGACGCGAAATTCCGCATTAAATTCGGCTGTTTGTAATACAGCTTGCGCCAATGCTTTCTGAATGGCACGCCGATCGTCAGGATGGACAATTTTCAGCCAAGTGGCGTAGGCATCGCTTTGTTCGGATTCGGAGTTAGTTCTCGTCTGCCCATGTAGTTCGTACATCCGCTCGTCCCAAATAAATCGATCGCGAATGATGTCCCACTCCCAACAGCCGACGGCACCAGATTTAAGCGATAATGACAACCGCTCGGATAGTTGTTTTAGCTCCGTTTCGGCATGTTTGCGAGCGGTAATATTTTGATAAGTTCCCAGTACCCCGATCGTTTCGCCCTGAAGATTGCGCAAGGGCACTTTGTTGGTTTCTAACCAGATCGAGCTACCGTCTACCTGTCTCTGAGTTTCGATAATCCCCAATGTGGCGATGCCTGATTCGATCGTCTGGCGATCGTCAGCACGGTAAGCCCCGGCTTCTACCTCACCCCAAGGGAGATCGTAATCAGTTTTGCCAATAATTTCTGCTGGCGTCAAATTAGCAGCTCGGGCAAAATTTTGGTTGCAACCTAAATAACGCGAGTCTCGATCCTTCCAAAATACATCCAGTGGGAAGCTCTCAATTACAGTTTGCAGAAATTGCTGCGATTCTCTCAAGGCTAGCAGTGTATCGCGATCGCCCAGTGGGTTACTAGACTCCAGACATGAGGGCATCTGCTCTGGAGCGAGCGATTGTCGCGATCGTGGTGCGGTTGCGTCCACTGCTGCTAAATGACGGTACAACCGATCTCTTGTAACTATTCCTACCAAACAATCTCGATCGTCAACGAGCGGTAAATATCGAATCCGGTGGCGATCGATTAAGTCGATTGCCACCGATAAATCGGCACTCTGCGCTTGTTGCAGCGTGACTACAGGCGATCTCATCACCGCATGGATCGTTAGGTTCTTTAAATCCTGTCCTTGGGCGATCGATCTGACGACATCTGTTGCCGTGAAGATCCCGATCGGTCGTTCGTTCTCGACAATGATGATACATCCACGGTCGCCACTATCTAATTCATCAGTGCTTTGACAGAGTTGCGCCCCTGGAGAATCGCTCATTAGCGCGATCGCGTCGAGTGCCATTGTTTGGGGTGAGACTACGAGCGGCTGACAAAGGATGTGCCACGATGTCAACACAGAGAATGCTTCGGACTGAGCGAACGGGGTAGGATCGAGCATTTAGTTTCGGCAGATCGGCATTACTTTTAGAATGCCCGCAAAATTGCCGTAAATGTGGATTCGGGAATGGGCACTCTAAAGCATATATCAAACAAAATATTTCAGATGAGTAGCTATTCTATCCTAGTCGTTGATGACCAACCAGATAACTTTGATACGATCGAAGCACTGCTGCCGAGCGAAATTTATCGATTGTATTATGCTAATTGCGGTGAAGATGCAATTAACTTGCTAGATAAATTCGACCCCGATGTCATCTTGCTGGATGTGATGATGCCTGGTCTCAACGGTTTTGAAGTATGTAAGCGGATCAAGCTTATGTCCCAATGGCAGGGCGTGCCAATTATTATGGTCACAGCTCTATCTGGCAAAGAAGATTTAGCGCGCTGTTTAGCCGCAGGTGCCGACGACTTTATCCCCAAGCCCGTTAATGGTCTCGAACTGTCTGCGCGGGTCAACTCCATGCTCCGCATCAAAAAACAATACGATCGGATTCAAGCATTTTCCAAGCTTCAGCGAAATAATATTCATTCTTTAGCTAACGATCTAAATGAAATTCGCTTAGATTTAGCAGTTGGATTTCCCAATGAGTTTAATTCACCATTAAATGGTATCTCCGACAATATCGAATATCTCAAGCAGAACATCGATCGCCTCAGTTTGCCTGCTACACTCCAGCTTTTAGAGGCCAGCGAGCGATCGGTCAATAGCTTACACGCTCTGACTCAGAAATTTTGGTTCTATCTCAAACTTATTGTCGAAACCCCCATTCCCAGCGATCTCGATATCTCGCTTCCTAGATTTATCATCGAGCAGCTCTTGAGCGATCGGTTCGCAGAGTTACCAATACCCAGCAACTTAAGTTACGAAATTGAAAGCACAAAACTGGCCGTCCACGAAGATCTGGCCCAATGGGTATTTAGCGAACTATTAGAATATGTATTTACGCGTTATCGAGATGATACTTATTTAAAAATTAATGGCAAAATTATCGACAATGCCTTCCACTTATCCTTATCTAATCGTCATAACAACCAAGGAAATTCATTAGAATCTGACATGTCTGGGCTAATTCAATTTAATTCATCTGCTGATGAAAACTCAGAATTGAAGATTGGATTAAAAATTGTCAAGAAAATCGTCGAGATTTATGATGGTATCTTCTTAATGTCGGATATCACTCGCGATGAGATCGAAATTTATGTCACTTTGCCATTGGCATCAGAAAGCGCATCGATGAATGAATTACAGCTAAAATCGCCCACCATGTTCAAACAAAATCGGAACTAAGTTAATTGATAATTGATAATTGTTAATTGATAACTGATAATTGATAACTGGGTTGTTAGGGTGAAATTCAAATATCCACCCTAAAACCTAAAGCCTAAAGCCTAAAGCCAAAGCCTAAAGCCTAAAGCCTAAAACCTAAAGCCTAAAACCTAAAGCCTAAAGCC
>NZ_PVWO01000486.1 GCF_003003845.1 Chamaesiphon polymorphus CCALA 037
ATTTTAACTCGTTCTCCTCATCGGTCGCTGAAGATTGTCAAAAACAAGTAGCAGGTAAATTAGTTTTTTTGCAAGCGATTATTATGTATTTTAACTATTCTCACTTGGCGCAAATTTAGCAAGTACTTCTGCTTCTGTTAAATTCAATGTTTGATTGGCAAATTCGTAATAGCTAGGTTTCATATCTATAAAGATTTGCTCCTCGAACTCAAATTCAACGCCATCCTGAAACAGACCTGCGGGGAGAAAATATTGACTGGTAGCGACTAATTTGTAGAAAATATGCGTACCGCATTCACCGCAAAAAGCCCGTTCGGCCCATTCTGAAGACTGGTACACTTTGAGTTTATCGATACCGTCGATTTGCACATCCGAGCCGCAAGATACGCCTAATGCTGGCCCGCCACCCCATCGCCGACACATCCCGCAATGACAAGCATCGATACTCTTTTTATCTGGCGTTCGGACAGTTATCGTACCGCAGAGACACTTACCTTCCATTTTTATCTCCTCTATTTTTAGCGATCGCTATCTAATTTTTACACGGAATATTACCCATTACCCGTCTGAGATAGACTTCCGATCGCAAATAATCGACTCTGGTTAAAATCTTATGTGGGATTACTCTCTACCTGTGTTTCAGACGATCTTAACTCGGTGGTGTAGCCTCTCCTGGGAGAATCGATCCTAGCATGGTACGCGATCGACAAGAGCAGATCGAGAGGCTTACTCTACATAGGTTGGAGCTACGATCGCCAGCCGAGCGCGAGCTGATGAGTTGCGGGCGACCGAATTATGACACAATAAACTCGACCGATGGTGCTGGCGATCGACATTCGATCGGAAAAAATATGGGTTTTGAGTTGATAGAAATCGATACTGAGTGGCTGGCAATAGCCATGTTTGCGGGCTTTTTTGCGATCTTGATGACTGGCTATCCCGTATCATTTTCCTTTGCTGGTACCGCGATCGTGTTTGGGCTGATCGGCTACATGATGGATGCCTTCGATCCCAGTCGGTTGTTATTGCTGCCGAATAATTGGTTCGGTACGATGTCTAACTTTACGCTCTTAGCCATTCCCTTTTTTGTCTTCCTGGGTTCCGTACTAGAAAAATCGGGCATCGCCGAAGAATTATTAGAAACGATCGGGATCGTGTTAGGCCCCGTGCGCGGCGGATTGGCATTAGCAGTAGTCCTAGTTGGTACCCTGTTAGCCGCGACGACAGGGGTGGTAGCCGCAACGGTAATTATTATGGGCACGCTCTCTTTGCCCGTGATGCTGCGGTATGGTTATGACAAACAATTAGCCGCTGGCGTCATCGTTGCTTCGGGCACCCTCGCCCAGTTGATTCCCCCTAGCTTGGTGTTATTAGTATTGAGCGATCAGTTGGGCGTGTCAGTGGGCGATTTGTTCTTAGGGGCATTAATTCCGGGGCTGATGTTATCGGCTTCCTATGCCGCCTACGTCTTGCTAGTCGCATATTTCAAACCCGACCTTGCCCCCGCCCTGCCTTTATCCGTCCGACAGATGGAAGGCACAGCTTTGGTCAAAAAGTGCATCAAAGCAGTTTTACCCCCCTTATTGCTGATTTTTGCCGTCTTGGGGAGCATTTTCTTTGGTCTAGCCACCCCGACTGAAGCAGGTGCGGTGGGAGCTGTCGGAGCTTGTTGCTTGGCGGCTCTCAATCGCAAACTCAATTGGCAATTGATTACTACAGCCGCTCACGCGACGGCGGTGGTATCGACGGTTGTGGTGATGATTTTGTTTTGCTCGTCGTTGTTTAGCCTTGTTTTTGATGCCCTCGGCGGCAAAGAATTAATCACCGAATTATTGGTCGATTTGCCCGGTGGTAAATTCGCTTTTTTAATTGTCAGTAATATTGTGATTTTTCTGCTGGGGGTTTTCCTCGAATTCATCGAAATTTGCTTTATTGCGATGCCCCTATTAGTCCCCGCCGCCCAGAAATTAGGGCTAGATATGGTCTGGTTCGGGGTGGTGATGGCCATTAACTTACAAACAGCTTTTATTTCACCACCCGTCGGTTTTTCGCTTTTTTATCTCCAAAGTGTCGCGCCCCCAGAACTCAAGACGATCGATATCCATAAAAGTGCGATCCCGTTTGTGGCGTTGCAATTTACGATGTTATTAATCGTAATGATTTTTCCGCAAACTGTGACTTGGTTGGTAAGTCTAGCAGCAAAACCAGTTTTGTGATTAATTAGTTTTTACCGACTTCGTTTGAGGTTGACTTACTCCCCAACCCCCTACAGAATCTATTGGAGATTTCTTTAGCAATGGGAAATCTCAAACTGGAATTAGTTGTAGAAGCAAACAGTGAAAGTTCAAAGCCACTGAATATCTGTCTGTCTAACGTTCCCAATCAACCGCCGCAGATCGCCTTCGCATCATAGCCGATTAACTCTCAGCGGTCGGCGTGCATGGGCGTTGTTATGCTTCCGTCACAGGTGCTTTCTCCACCAATCCAAAATTTGAGGGAAATGCAACATAGATAAAATGATCTGTCCATTGTCCGTTCTCATAATAAAACCCTTCTCGTATACACTCCTTTTTCATTCCTACGCTCTTAGCCAATGCGATCGACTGTTCGTTATCTAAATTAATCGCTGCTTCAATGCGATGATAATTTAGATCTTCAAATCCTGCAATCAATGCGACTCGAACAGCTTCTTTTCCAAAACCTTGCTGTTGATACTGATTATGAATGCTGTACCCCAAGTTCGCCCATTGATTCTCTTCGCGTCTGATAGTAGCAATATCAATGTTTCCTAAATGTTTATTCGTTTCTCGTGAAAATATTCCAAAAATGTAAACTTTATCTGACAATGCCAGTTTTTGATGGCGTTGACATAGTTCCAAGAACCATTGCAAATCACACCCCTCTAAATCCCTCTGCCCTGCATCATATTTGTGTTGATTTTTCAACCTACCTGAAAATCCGGCGTACCATGAATTGTAATCTTCTGGTTGTAGGGGGTGAAGAATCAGTCTTTCCGTTAAAAGTGTCAGATTCCAAGAAGTTTCACTCATGGTTGAGAAGTAGATAAAAACTTTAAAGGGCTAATTCAGGGAGTTAGCTTGAAATACATTCTAAATCGTTACTCTAGCTCATAGCTTCAGAACAGTTCAGTCTTAAACTCCAACAAGTAGTTTTAGACCACTGCCTTAAGCAGTAGCCTAGCCTGCATAACGAGGTGTCGGTTCCAACGAGTTTGTTATCCACACAGCGTTTGGATTTTAACATATATAAAAAATTATATGTTACGCTGTCGGCGATCGCTATATATTAAGCAGAAACTTTCTACCTATCCACCCAAATTCGGGTAGATAGACAGAAAAATTCAGCATATTTTCTACGCAAAAGCGGAAACTTTCCGCCGATCGTTCTATTTAAGGTGGATCTGCTCAATCTTTTAGATTATTGTAACATTAAGCAAAATTCGGCTCCTATAACAAGATCTGTAGGTTGGGTTGAGTAGTACGTTGGCGTAGCCTCTCGGAACGAGACAACCCAACTAACACACCAACTCTCCCGATTAAGATTTCAACTTGGCATAACTATAACGATCGAAACTAGCCGAATTGATATTATTCCAGGCATAGATCCGATCGCGAAATTGCTTCCATTCCCCAAAAATCCGCTGGAAATCGGCATCTTTGGCCGCAAAATTATCGTACAGTTCAAATGATGCCTTTTCTGCTGCTGCCAAAATCTCTGGACTATAGGATCGCAACTTCACACCATTTTTAATCAAACGTTGGAGAGCTTGATTATTCCGCGCATCGTAACGCGCTAGCATTGTCATATTGGCTTCAAAGGCCGCAGTTTGAACGGCAGCTTGGTAAGCGGGGGGGAGTTTCTGCCATTCCTTGAGGTTGATTTGCAGTTCTAGCGTTGGCCCTGGTTCCCACCAACCCGGATAATAGTAATATTCAGCAACTCTATTCAATCCCAATTTTTCGTCATCGTAAGGCCCCACCCACTCAGCCGCATCGATGGCTCCTGTCTGTAGGGCTTGAAAAATTTCGCTACCGGGGAGCGTTTGCACTGTAACGCCCAGTTTGGCCATCACTTGCCCGCCCAAGCCAGGAATCCGCATTTTTAAGCCTTGGAGATCGTTAATTGTCGAGATTTCCTTCCGAAACCAGCCTCCCATCTGACCGCCAGTATTACCCGCCGGAAATTGAATCACCCCAAACTTCCGCGCGTAGAGTTCTTGCAAAGATTTTAAACCCCCGCCCTCATACAGCCACGCATTTTGCTGTTGACCGTTCAAACCAAAGGGAATGCTAGTTCCAAACGCCGCTGCGGGAGTTTTGCCCACATAATAATAG
>NZ_PVWO01000075.1 GCF_003003845.1 Chamaesiphon polymorphus CCALA 037
GCCTTGGTGATGAGTATCGATCGCCATCGAGAGATATTCATAAAAGTCATCTACCGATCGGGTCTAAACTATTTTGCTCACACTAAATATAATGACGATTGAGTGCGTAATTTTGGAGGATTTACATAACCGATGAGCATGGAGACGCTAGAGTTTATCATCTATCCAGATGGCAGAGTGCAGGAAAAAGTCACTGGTGTAGTGGGTCAGTCTTGCACCGTAGTAACAGCAGCGATCGAATCTGAACTAGGTCATGTAGTCAGCCAAGAACAAACTGCGGAATATTTTGCTCAAAATATCGAACTAACAGCCACCGCCACAACTCAAGCTACCTGGTAACTTGAGAAATTCTTGGCAGCAATGCTAAAGATGTCTACCGATCGTCGATACCCTTCGATCGGTCTTTGTGAGGATGGGATTTAATTGCCTATTACCAGCACCCAGCGATCGACTCTCTTGTCTTGACGCGCTTAACTTGGAGGAAACCTCCAAAGCGCGCGTCGCTGATTCGCTAAACCGTCGGGGAACCCGACGTTGGCGTAGCCTCTGCGAAAGCAGAAACGCGAATCGCTGTCAACTTTCAACTATCAACTAAATTTATATGTCCCACTTTAGCAATATTAAGACCAAGATCCGCAATGTAGAATCGCTCACTGCTGCATTGACAGATCTCGGGATCGATTGGAAAACTGGCCCTCAAGCCGTGCGCGGTTATCAAGGCGATACTCGCACAGCGGCAGTTGTCATCGAGCAAGAAAATGGCTACGATATCGGCTTTAGCAGCAACGGTAATAACGAGTACGAACTCATTGCCGACCTCCAATTCTGGCAGCAAAATTGGTCGGTCGATCGCTTTTTGAGTCAAGTTACTCAACGATATGCTTATCATACAGTTGTGACTGAAGCGACCAAACAAGGTTTCCAGGTTGCTGAAGAACGCAACCAACAAGACGGTTCGATTAAGTTAGTAGTCCAACGCTGGAGTGCGTAATTATGAATGACTTTACCCCACCATTAGATGGTAACCAATCTGGTTTCGAGCCAGAACTAGGCGGATTCTTGCGCGATGCGGAAGATCGATCGGGTTTTGAGCCGGAACTCGGTGGGGTATGGCGACAAAAGGGCGTATATGTAGACGAGATGACCTGTATCGGCTGTCTCCACTGCGCTCATACCGCCCGCAATACGTTTTATATCGAGCCAGAACACGGGAGAGCGAGGGTAGTTCGTCAAGATGGCGATCTCGAAGATACGATCCAAGAAGCGATCGATACTTGTCCGGTAAACTGCATTCAGTGGGTCGATTATACCGAATTAAAGAGATTAGAAGCAGAACGTCAATATCAAGTAATTCCCATGGCTGGTTTCCCTGTAGATCGAGCCACGATCGCCGCGAGAGTTCGACGTCGCAAACTAAATAAGGGAAAATAGAATTTCAGACTCGATCCGGATGTGGTCAAAATTCAGTTTGACTTACTTATACAGTGACGATTCCGTCACTGTTTTTTAAGGTCTAATCTTTGACTATAGACAATTAGAGAATTGGTATGAGTCGATCGGCGCAAATATTGCTGAGAATAAGCTGAGAACGCGCTGAAATATCTAAACTCAAAAATTCAGCAAACTATCGATCTCATCTCAGGTATGACTCAAATTCTATTGCGATAGTAATGACAGTGTTAGCTATCTTTAGAGTCGAACGTTGAAAATGAATAGAAGATATGTTTTATTGGCTGGAATGACGACGATCGGGTCGGTTTTACTGGCGGGTTGTTTGCCAGATCGATCGCAAGGCAAGACCAAACAAACTAAATTTGAAATTACCAAAACAGATCGAGAATGGCGCAAGATTTTGACCCCAGCGCAATTTGAGGTGCTGCGTCAGCACGGCACAGAACGCGCTGGTAGCAGTCCGTTGGATAACGAACATCGTCAGGGCATATTTGCCTGTGCGGGCTGCGATTTGCCGCTGTTTGCTTCAAATACTAAATACAACAGTGGAACGGGGTGGCCGAGCTTTTATGCTCCGATTGAGGGTGCGATCGGGACGAAGATCGATCGAGCTTTTGCGATGACTAGAACGGAAGTTCATTGTCGTCGCTGTGGCGGACATTTGGGGCATGTATTTGAAGATGGCCCGAAACCCACGGGTAAACGCTATTGCATGAATGGTGTAGCGATGAAATTTATTGCAGCGTAGCCAACCTTCCCACTCTCATTTCTCAATGCTAGCGACTTTGACCCCATTAATCGGCAATTCACCTTTGTGAAGCTGTCGGGCAAAATCTGGAATCAATTTTTGCATATTACCTTCATAAGCATCAGACCATAGATTTTTCAGTCTTTCTCTAGCTCGCTCGTTTATATAGAATTCTCCCGATTTCTCAACAAGTAACATCGCTACGTGACCGCGATTTTCAGTGACGGTAAAAATGTAATCATCTTTGTCTTTTTTCATAGAAAACCTCAAGTCATCTAGAACTTCCACGAGTTCGTGTTCGTATAGTGCATGTTCCATTTTTACTTGGTGGATAAAAATATGAATTAGTAATTTTTCAATCTTTTTCGTAGTCATTCTCTAAAAAGGTATTCGGAAGAAAAGTCGATCGATAGATCCGATCTTTTCTGACTGTCAAACTATTGGTGGGAGCTTATTCTAAAAGATATGGAGCAGGTTCGTCAGGGCGTAGCCCATTTTGGCAAATAGTCGATCTTGACAATAGATGCCTCGATGTTTGGGTTTCAGCCTCCGTTCCAAAATGGGATCCGCCTGTCTGTTACATGTTAACCCCCAATCGATTTAAATCGATGAGCATAATGATGATTTTCCAAACTTTCGAGGGATCGAGCCAACAAAATTACTCGACTTGCCGCAGTTCTCTATGGATCGATCTGTTAGGCACCGTTCGTGGTTGTGTATCTGTATGTCTACGGATTAGTGGGGAATTTTGCAGTTCCCCGCTCGATCGATTCAAAACCCACCCGCTCCTATTACAGTGCCTTAGTTATCGATACTGTCTTGCTAATAATAATCGGCGAAGGCCCGCCGTAAAAAATCGATCGATCTGACTGTGACGATCGATCGATTTGATTCGATCCCCCTGGAATGCTTACGACGTAGTGGACTCAGGTTACATACCAACCGTTTTATTATCGATCGCTAACTGGTCTTTTCCCGCCAATCGATGGCTCGGAAGAACCCAAAAGCACTGAATATTTAATATTCTGTATTCACAAACACTTTTTTTGGTTAACAAAGCTATCCCGAGCTTAATCTTACCTTAACGATCGCCTACTACAATTACCTGTGAATAGAAAATAACTAAAAAACTTGGAACTTTATGGCATAAAGATTCTCGGGAATTTAGAAAGACAATAATTAAATTATTGGGAATACTTGCGTTACCTAGATTTTATCTAGGATAACCCTCAGCCATGCTTTGCCAAATGCAAGCAGTAGGCGCATTTGACGTGGCTTCGTGAATTCTAGAGCAAGGATTTCAATCTTCGATTTTTCTCATTGAAAGCTTGACTCATACGTCAAGCTTGCAAATCATAGCAACTTGTGTTCGGGCAAGTTGTGAAGTAGAATATTGCAATTTTTGGGTGAATTTAACTGTAATTATGATGAATTTAATCGCCTAAAATACTAATGAACACAACTTCAAGAATTACTGGCTGGGTAAAGTTACTTCAGCCAAATCCCCAAGCTAAAATCCGCTTATTTTGCTTACCGTATGCGGGAGGATGGTCGCAAATTTATCGGCCTTGGGTAGATCGTTTATCTCCAGAAATTGAGTTATATGCCATTGAGTTACCGGGTCGGGGGCCGCGCTTGAGTGAAGCCCCCATCACCGATCTCTCGCTGCTGGTGGAGCAGATCGCTATTAATATTTACGCTCATTTGGATCGCCCGTTTGCGTTCTTCGGTCATAGTATGGGCGGGTTGTTGTGCTTTGAGCTAACTAAACTGCTGCGCCGTCAAGGATATCCCGAACCAGAACATCTATTTATTTCTGCGTATCGGGCACCGCATGTGGGATTAGAACGTACTTGCGTTTACAACTTACCCGAACCAGAATTTATCGAGAAAGTGCGGCGGTTGGAAGGTACTCCCGAGCATGTCTTGGCTAATGCAGAATTGCGCGAGCTGATTTTTCCGGCTCTCCGTGCCGATTTTCAGGCGATCGAGACTTATAGGTATCAGCCTAGTGCATCGCTAAGTTGTCCGATGACGGTATTTGGTGGATTGCAGGATGTTGGGGTAGATGTGGCGATGTTGGAAGCTTGGCGACAGTACACCACAGGCAAATTTAGATTGCAGCTATTTAATGGCAATCATTTCTTTTTGCATGAGGCGCAGGCATTGATGTTGAAATCGATCGAGCAACAATTATTCGCAAGATCGATCGCCCGCTTAGATCTTGAGTTCCAGCCTCTGGATATTACCCCTCCCAAATCCGTGAGTCTTCGATCCCCATCGAAGTGGTAGCACGGTCATAACTTTCAGTTGTAGTTAAAAGGATCTTTGTTTCGGCTTAACAGCTAGGAACGATCGATTGACACCCAAGAGCAGAGTCTGGGCAAGGAGCATTCTTGCGGACTATCGGCTTTGAGATTAACCATGCAATCCGATCTACATTACCCATATGAATAACAGTGACAGCTTCGATCCCCGCCATTGTCTAACTTTAGTCGAACTCCTTGGGCAGCGATCGATCCAGCAGCCAGCAGCCGTGGCTTATACCTTTTTGGTGGATGCCGGATCTGGGCAATTGAATGTGACTTATGGGCAATTGGATCGGCAGGCACGAGCGATCGCCGCGCAACTCCAGCAACGTCAAGCTAGGGGAACTAGAGCTGTGCTGCTGTATCCGCCGGGATTAGATTTTATTGCGGCGTTTTTTGGTTGTTTGTATGCGGGAGTAGTTGCGGTACCGTTGTACCCACCACGGCGCAATCAAAGGGTCAATCGACTCCAAGGGGCGATTCAAAATGCCGATGTTAAGTTTGCCCTGACGACTACAGATACCTTAACGGCGATCGAGCAGAGCGTATCATTGGTACCAGAACTAATTGAGATCGAGTGTATTACTACAGATAATATCGATCTCGATCGGGCGACGGACTGGCAAGCACCTTTACTGCAAGCTGGGGATTTGGCTTTTTTACAGTATACTTCTGGCTCCACGGCTGCTCCCAAGGGGGTGATGGTCAGTCATGGGAATCTCTTACATAACTCTAGTTCGATCTATCAAGCGTTCGGTCATAGCGATCGATCGCGGGTAGTGAGCTGGTTGCCGCTTTACCACGATATGGGTTTGATCGGTGGGGTGTTGCAACCCTTATATGGTGGGTTTCCAGCCGTGTTAATGTCACCAGTGGATTTTTTGCAAAAACCCTGGCGGTGGCTGAAAGCGATTTCGGAGTATGGCGCAACATCGAGTGGTGGCCCCAATTTTGCTTACGATCTCTGCATTGCCAAAATTACTGACGCGCAACGCGACGATCTGGATTTAAGTACCTGGAATGTGGCATTTAATGGTGCCGAACCCGTGCGGGCGGCAACGCTAGAGCGATTTGCTGAAGCTTTTGCTCCCTGTGGTTTTCGCCGCGAAGCATTTTATCCCTGTTATGGGATGGCGGAATCCACCTTGTTTGTCACTGGCGGCATCCCGAACGTAGCCCCTGAGATCTGTCGCGTAGACAGTGCGGCTTTGGCGCAAAATCGGGTGCAACTGGTGGTAGATGACGAAGGTGAAAATCAGCAACAATTGGTCAGTTCGGGGCGGACTTGGCAAGATACTACGGTAACGATCGTCGATCCCGAATCATTAGAGATCTGTCCGGCAGATCGGGTGGGTGAAATTTGGGTATCTGCGCCGAGTGTGGCACAGGGATACTGGCAGATGAATGAGGCTACCGCTGCCACTTTCGTAGCGGGGATTGGGGAGGATCGAGAGCAGCAGTTTTTGAGAACTGGGGATTTAGGCTTTTTGCAGGATGGTGAGTTATATGTAACGGGTCGATTAAAGGATCTGGTCATCATTCGCGGTCGTAATTATTATCCCCAAGATATTGAATTGACGGTAGAACAGAGTCACCCCGCCTTAAAAGCATCCGCAGGTGCTGCTTTTAGTATCGACATCGAGGGTGAAGAACAATTAGTCATCCTTCAAGAGGTAGAACGTCAATATTTACGGCAATTACCTGTGGAAGCCGTAACCGCAGCGATCCGGACAGCGGTATCCCAACAACACGAATTACGCGTTCACAGTATTGTCTTATTGAAACCCACTAGTATTCTCAAGACTTCTAGTGGCAAAATTCAACGCCAAGCCTGTAAACAAGCGTTTTTAGCCGATCGATTGCAAGCGATAGCTACTGTCGAGCCGACTCCAGCCGCGCAGGTTGCCACGGCAATCGGCACTCCCGCCGCGCCAAAAATGCAGTTTAGTTTGCTGTATTTTTCCAGCGACGAAGCTGAATTTGCCGATGATAAATATAAATTACTGCTAGCTGGAGCCAAATTTGCCGATCGACATGGGTTTACGGCGATCTGGACACCAGAGCGACATTTTCATGCCTTCGGGGGTTTGTATCCCAATCCCTCAGTGGTGAGCGCGGCTTTGGCATTGAGTACCGAGCAGTTGCGGTTGCGAGCTGGTAGTGTGGTGATGCCCCTTCACGATCCCCTGCGAGTGGCTGAAGAATGGTCGGTTGTCGATAATCTCTCCCACGGGCGGGTAGATTTGGCTTTTGCCAGAGGTTGGAATCCCAATGATTTTGTGTTTGCTCCCGATGCTTATGCCGATAGTGCTCAGGTGATGTATCGGGGCATTGAGGAGGTGCAGCACCTGTGGCGAGGCGGCAAGATTACACGCCCGAATGGGGTCGGGAAAGCAACTGAGGTGCAGATCTATCCGCTGCCGCACCAGTCCGAGCTAGCAACATGGGTAACTTGTACGGGGGGTAAGGAAAGATTTATTGAAGCTGGAGAACGCGGTCTGAATATTTTGACGGCGTTGCTGTTTCAGCCGATCTCTGAGCTGGCCGAAAAAATTGGTTTATACCGAGCCGCTCGTGCCAGTCACGGTCACGATCCGGCTACTGGTCGGGTAACTTTGATGTTACACACTTTTGTGGGCGAAGACGCGATCGCCGTGCGCGAGCTGGTACGATCGCCGTTTATTGAGTACATCAAGAGTTCGGTAAATCTGTGGCAACAGGGTTCTCAAGATTTGGCACAGCTCGACCCAGCGCAACAGCAAAAACTTTTAGATTATGCCTTTGAACGCTATTACCAAACTAGTGCCCTCTTTGGTACGCCCCAATCCTGTTTGGAAATGGTAGAGCAGTTGCAGGCGATCGGGGTCGATGAAATTGCTTGTCTGATTGACTTTGGGGTAGATTCGGCGACGGTATTAAGTCATCTTCAATCTTTGAATCGCTTAAAGAATTTGGTGAATGGCGAGCCAGAGATCGCACCGCCAGAATCGATCGCCGTGCCCAAAGTTGTTACTCCCTCCAGTGGATTGCCGTCGATGCCAGTAGCGATCGTGCCACCAACCACGCCATCGATCGCGATTGGCGATCCGCAATCATTAAGCACGACAATTGTCAAGTATCTGGCGATCGCGCTCAAGCAGTCACCTGAGAGCATTGCAATCGATCGCAACTTTCACAGTTTGGGGATCGACTCCCTCAAAGCAGTTGAAGTGATGACCGCTCTAGAGGCTCATCTGGATATTCCGCTCTCGCCGACGTTGTTATTTGAATATGCTACGCCCTTGGAGCTAGCCGATTATTTAGTCGAAACCTATGGGGCGGCGGTAACAACCGCGACTAGTGCCGCCGAGCCTGTTGCTGAAGATCTGAGTGCCGAGAGCGATATTGCCATTATTGGTATGGCTGGACGGTTTCCCCAAGCACCAAATTTAGCAGCATTTTGGGAGTTATTGAGCCGTGGGGGTAATGCCATTACCGAAGTTCCAGCTCAACGGTGGCAGAATGCCGACTGGTATGCTGCCAATCCCACCACAGCATTACAGACTTCTTCGCGGTGGGGTGGCTTTGTGGAGGGGATCGATCGCTTCGATCCCTTATTTTTCCAGATTTCACCACGGGAAGCAGCCTTAATCGATCCCCAACAGCGATTATTCTTGGAAGTGGCTTGGGAAGCTCTAGAAGATGCTGGTTATGCTGCCGAACGTTTAGCCCAACAGCCGATCGGGGTGTTTGTGGGTTGTAGTAATAATGGCTACTATCGCCGGATCGAATCATCCTTGGAAGCTAGCGATTATGGGGCGGGGATTGGCAATCAGAATGCGATTATTGCCAATCGGTTGTCTTTCCTCCTGAACTTGCGCGGCCCTTCGATGCTGGTAGACACGATGTGTTCTTCGTCTTTGGTGGCGGTGCATTTAGCCTGTCAGAGCATCCGTCAAGGCGACTGCTCTGGCGCGATCGTCGGCGGGGTCAATCTTCAGCTCTCGCCGCAATACTATGCGGGGATGAGTCGGATGAAAATGCACTCCCCCGACGGTAAATGTCAAACTTTTGATGCGGCGGCTAACGGGATCGTGTTGGGTGAAGGTGCCGGAGCGATCTTGCTCAAACCATTAGCCCAGGCGGTGGCTGATGGCGATCGCATCTACGCTGTCCTCAAAGGCTCGGCAATCAATCACGATGGTCATACCAATGGGCTAACCGCACCAAATCCCCGCTCTCAGGCGGAATTAATCGATCGAGCATTGCAATCAGCGCGGTTGAGTGCGGCGGATATTAGTTATGTAGAGGCTCATGGCACGGGAACGGCGTTGGGCGACCCGATCGAAATTGAAGGTCTGACTAAGGCGTTTCGGAAGTATACCGCCCAGCAGCAGTTTTGCCGGATTGGCTCGGTCAAGACCAACATCGGTCATTTAGAAGCTGCCGCTGGGATGGCTCAAATCTTGAAAGTAGTCCTGGCGATGCAGCACGGTCAATTGCCGCCTAGTTTGCACTTCGATCGCGCCAATCCGTTGATTGACTTTGCCCAGACCCCGTTTGCGGTCAATACTCAACTCACTGATTGGTCGGGGGTCAACTATGCAGGCATTAGTTCGTTTGGGATTGGTGGTACCAATGCCCATGTGATTCTGGGCACGCCACCCGCCCCAGTGCCGAAACCTGCCGCCGTCGAACGTCCGGTGCATTTACTCACATTGTCAGCCAAGAGTCAGGCCGCTTTGAGTGAATCGATCGATCGTTATCTACCAGTTTTGGCTGGTTCACAATCGATCGGCGATCTGTGTTTTACAGCTAATAGCGGTCGCAATCAGTTTGCCCATCGCTTGAGCGTGTGGGGCGCGACGGGTGCAGAATTGGCCGCCAGCTTGCAATCTTATCGTCAGCACGCAGTAGTCCCCGCCCTCCAGACAGGTCGAGTTACCGCGCCGAAACCACCCAGTATCGTTTATCTTTGCACGGGACAGGGTTGCCAATATGCCAATATGGGGCGGACTCTCTACGACACCCAACCAACGTTTCGGCAGGCATTGCAGGAATGCGATCGACTGCTCCAGGCAGAACTGGGTCAGTCTCTGATTGAGGCGATCTATCCCGCACCAGATCGACCCACATTGCTCGATCGAGTGTTATATAGTCAAACGGCGATCTTTGCGATCGAATATGCCCTGGCTCAACTCTGGTTGTCGTGGGGCATTCAACCCAACATCTTATTGGGTCACAGCTTAGGGGAGTATGTAGCAGCTTGCTTGGCTGGGGTGTTTAGTTTGGAGGATGCACTGCTCCTGGTGGCTCGCCGCGCCCGCTACGCTCAGGAATTAACCCCCACCGGGGAAATGGTGGCGGTGTTTGCCAGCTCGACGATGATTGCCAACATTGCACCGCTGGCCGATCTTCAGGTGTCCATTGCCGCTTATAACAGTCGCGAGAATACCGTGCTATCGGGATCGGTGGCCGATCTCACCGCTGTTTGTGAAACTTTAGCGGCAGCGGGGATTCGCACCCAAAAACTAGCCAGTAACCGCGCTTTCCACTCGCCGCTATTAATGCCGATGGTGGCAGAATTCCGCAACTTAGCGGCGCAGATTACCTACCATCCGCCCCAAATTCCGTTGATTTCTAATGTCACCGGACAGCTCGTTAATAAGATCGATGCCGAGTACTGGGTGCAACATCTGTTGCAGCCCGTGCAATTTACCCGCTGTTTGGACACATTACAGCAACACCAACCCCAAATTTATCTAGAAATTGGGCCGAAACCAACGCTAATTAGTTTGGGCAAGCAGAACATCTCTAATCCAGATCTCACCTGGTTGCCTAGCTTGCGTTCTGGCGTAGCCGATTGGGAACAGATCCTCACCAGTTTGGGATCGCTGTGGGTGCAAGGGGTGGCAGTTAATTGGGAGGGATTCGATCGCGACTATTCCCGCCAACGTATTTCCTTGCCCACTTATCCATTCCAACGCCAACGGTATTGGCTCGGTGGCGAACCTACGCCTGTTGGTGCCCAGACTCATCAGCCTCAAGTAGATTTTGTTAATCCTGTTAGCGCACAGCGTCAGATCGATTCTATGACCACTGTTCCCACTGCTATCGATCGCACTGTTCAAATTCCCAGCGATCGCCAGACAACGCTGTTGACTAATTTACATCAGATGACGGCTCAGTTGCTCAAAGCCAACGTCACCGAGATCGATGTACAAACACCATTTCTAGAAATTGGTGCCGACTCGCTGATGTTGGTAGAAGCGGTTAATTATGTAGAAATCACCTACGGGGTCAAAATTACCCTCCGCCAGCTTTTTGAAGAAGTTAGCACGATTGCCGCTCTAGCTACTTACTTAGATCGAGAATTACCACCCGATCCCCAACCGCTGTCCGAACCCGAACAGATTGCCAGTGTAGATAATCCGGCGATCGAGCGTCATGAGGTGGCTCTCAACGGCAACAATCTGGGCAGTCAGGAAGTGAGTCCCGTCCCCGCTGTTGCCAGTAGCTCCGAGCAAACAGTGTCTACTGTGCTGCAACAACAGATTGCCAGCATATCAGCTTTATTTGCCCAGCAGTTAGCACTGCTGGGGCAGCACAGCAGCCCGACGAATGCGATCGTCCCGCCACCGCTTCAGTCTTCTGCACCCGATCGATCTGCGAAGCCCAATCTGCCAGTGATGAAGGCTGTTGTCGATCGATCGGTACCCTTCAATCCTCCAGCTACGGCTAATGCGTCCGCTCCTCAAGTTCCGGCAGAGTCGATCGCGGCTTACAATCAGCAGACAGCAAAATCTAAGCATCGCGCTCAAGCCGATCGCGCCGTACTGGCAGATAGTCGAGCCACTGCTGGATTCCGACCCTCAACCAAAGAATTGGTGTACCCAATTATCGGCGATCGAGCTGAGGGATCGCGGTTTTGGGATATTGATGGTAACGAATATATCGATTTAACTATGGGGTTTGGGGTGTTACTATTCGGTCACAATCCCGACTTTGTAGCAGCAGCGATCGCCGCCCAAACTCAACGCGGGTTGCAAATTGGCCCCCAATCCGATCGGGCTGGCGCAGTTGCCCAGTTGATTAGCGAGCTGACTGGTGTCGAACGGGTGGCTTTTTGTAATTCGGGCACTGAAGCCGTGATGACTGCGGTGCGGTTGGCGCGGACGGCTACAGGTCGCTCTAAAATTGCCCTATTTGCGGGGTCTTATCACGGTCATTTTGATGGCATCTTGGCGAAGGCAGGGGCAGACAAACAGGGAACGCCGATCGCTCCAGGCATTCCAGCCGGAACCGTTGCCGATACGATCGTCCTAAATTACGACGATCCGGCGGGTTCCTTGGCGATCCTCCAAGCTCACGCCGCAGAATTAGCCGCCATCTTGGTGGAGCCAGTCCAAGCCCGCCGCCCCGATCTCCAACCGATCGAGTTCTTGCAGCAACTCCGGCAGTTCGCTACATCTGCGGGTATTGCCTTGATTTTTGATGAGGTATTGCTGGGTTTCCGAATTCAAGCGGGCGGAGCGCAAGCCTGGGCAGGAGTTCGGGCAGATATCGTCACCTACGGCAAAATTGTGGGTGGTGGTCTGCCGATCGGGGTAGTCGCAGGTTTGGCTACTTACCTAGACGGCATCGATGGGGGTTGGTGGCAATATGGCGACAATTCTTACCCTGGTGCCGAGAAAACCTTCTTCGCTGGCACCTTTAATAAAAATCATGTGGGGATGGCGGCGGCTGTTGCTGTGCTTGAATATTTGAAACAGGCTGGTTCGGCACTATACGATCGACTCAACCAGCGCACGGCTAGTTTGACGCAACGCTTAAATGCTTACTTTGCCGAGCAGGCTGTGCCGATCCGAGTCGTGCATTTTGGTTCGCTATTTCGCTTTACTTATACTGGTAATTTCGATCTATTTTTTCAACATCTGCTGCTCAATGGCGTGTATGTCTGGGAAGGCCGAAATTGCTTTTTATCCACAGCGCACACCGATGAGGATTTGGAACGGGTGGTGCAAGCGGTACGAGCTGCCGTACAAGGGATGCGCGGGAGTGGATTATTGCCTGGAGGTACTCCAGCTACCGTACCAGCTTTGCCTGTAGCCAGTCAGTCGATCGCCAGCCGCAACGATTTACCGCTCTCCTTAGCCCAGCAGCGGCTCTGGTTCTTGGATCGGCTAGAACCTAATAGTGCTTTTTACAATATGCCTGCCGCTGTCCGCTTGCGGGGGCGCGTCCAAATTGCCGCTTTAGAACAGACTCTTCAGACCATAATCGATCGGCATGAAGTATTACGTACCAATTTTGGGAGCGATGAGGGTCAGCCCGTACAGACGATCCATCCCCAAATTGATTGGCAGATGACCGTAATTCCGATCGCCAGCAACCCAGATCCCGCAGCGATTCAACACCAGATCGCCGCCGCCGCGCAACAACCTTTTCGGCTAGACAGCGATCCGCCAATTCGCGCCACCCTGTGGGAAGTTTCGCCAACTGAATCGATCCTGCTGTTAGTCCTGCATCATATCATTGCCGATGGGTTGTCCATGGCCGTGCTGGTCGAAGAAATTGCGGCAATTTATCCCGCACTGTGTTTGGGCTACGCCCATCAGTTACCCCCTGTACCCATGCAATATGCCGACTTTGCCAAGTGGCAACGGCAATGGCTTCAGGGCGAAGTATTACAGACCCAATTAGATTTTTGGAAACAGCAACTCGCTGGGGTGCCTACCATCTTAGAACTGCCGACCGATCGACCGAGACCGCCATTACAAACGGTACGGGGTGCGCATTACCAGTTGCGGCTCTCGGCGGAGTTAACTACCCAACTAGGGACGCTCGGTAAAAAAATGGGCGTTACCCTCTTCATGGTCTTGTTAGCAGCGTTTGACGTTCTGCTGTATCGTTATACCCGCCAGACCGATATTTTGGTAGGGTCGCCGATCGCCAGTCGCCAGCTACCAGAGACCCAAAAAGCGATCGGTTTATTTTTGAATATCTTGCTGTTGCGCGTCGATCTAGCTGGCAATCCCAGCTTTGAGCAGTTATTGCGCCAAGTGCGGCAAGTCACCCTCGATGCTTATACCCATCCCGATGTACCCTTCGAGCAATTAATCGAGACTTTGCGCCCAGAGCGCGATCTGAGTCATCCGCCGCTGTTCCAAGTGATGATGATTCTCGATCGAGCTACGCCGATTGAGTCTCAACCCTTACCAGATTTAGTTTTAGAAACCATCCCAGTTGAGAACTTTACCTCCAAGCTAGATTTGACACTGACGTTAGAAAATCAGCCGACAGGTTTAGTCAGTGAGTGGGAATATAATACCGACTTATTCGATCGCGATACTATCGTCCGGCTAGCCGCCCAATTTGAGATCCTGTTGGGTGCGATCGTCAGCGATCCTTCCCAATCGATCGATCGACTGCCCTTACTCTCTCCCAGCACCCAGCAGCAATTGTTGGCGCAAGCTCAGGGCGCAGCGCACCGCCATCCCGATCTGTGCCTGCATCAGGCGATCGAAGCCCAAGTCGCCCTGACTCCTGAAGCAGTAGCAGTGGTTTGGAACGACGAACGATTTACCTATCAAGAACTGAACGAACGCGCCAATCAATTGGCGCATTACCTGCAAGCCCAAGGTGTGGCCGGACGGGTGGGGATCTATCTAGAACGCTCGGGGCACACCCTAGTTGCCGTGCTAGCGGTGCTAAAAATCGGTGCCGCTTATGTACCCCTCGATCCTAGCTATCCAGTCGATCGCTTGGCATATATGCTGACAAATGGGCGGGTAAACTGCTTGCTGACAGACACGACGATCGTTACCCCGTTACCGAATGCCCCCGATCTCGTCGTTTATCTGGATCGCGATCGAGCGGCGATCGCTAGCTATGCCAATACCAATTTGGCACTGGAGATCGATCCCAGCAGCTTGGCTTATGTAATTTATACCTCTGGTTCTACAGGTATGCCCAAAGGGGTCACGGTCAGCCATCGCAGTTTGGTCAATGCCTACCACGGCTGGGAAAGTGCTTATCAGCTTCGTACCCGCACTCGGAGCCATTTACAAATGGCGAGTTTTTCGTTTGATGTGTTTGCGGGCGACTATATTCGGGCGTTGGCGAGTGGGGCAAAACTGGAGATCTGTCCGCGAGATTGGCTACTAGAGCCAGCGCGACTCGATCGATTCATCCGCGATCGGCAGATCGATTGTGCGGAATTTGTCCCCGCAGTGATGCGGCTATTGGCTGAATATTTAATTAGTACCAACCAGAATTTAGCCCAGATGAGCTTAGTGGTGGTGGGTTCCGATCGCTGGTACGTGCGGGAATATCAACAGTGGCAACAACTCTGTGGCAGCCACACCCGCTTAATTAACTCTTACGGGGTGAGCGAAGCCACGATCGATAGTTGCTACTTTGAGACCAATACAATTGAAAATTTCCCCCACGAGGCACTCGTCCCCGTCGGTAAACCTTTCCCCAACGTGCGACTGTATGTCTTGGAGCCGACGCTACAACCCGCTCCGCTCGGCGTTCCGGGTGAATTGTATATCGGGGGGATGGGAGTCTCTCCAGGCTATGATGCCCGACCCGATCTGACGGAAATCCAATTTATTGCCGATCCGTTTAGCGATCGGCCAGATGCAAAGCTCTATCGCACTGGCGACCTAGCCCGTTACTTGGCTGATGGTAATTTGGAATACTTGGGGCGGATCGACCAACAGGTCAAGATCCGAGGTTTGCGGATCGAATTGGCAGAGATTGAGTCGGTACTCCAAGCGCAACCATCGATTCAACAAGCGATCGTCTTGGTACGGGAAGACCAACCCGGACAACAACAGTTGGTGGCTTATCTTGTCACCCCTCCGGAAGTCACCGTAACTGCTAACGATGTGCGCCGCGCCCTGCGCGAAAAATTACCAGAATACATGATTCCCAATGCCTGGATTTTCCTGGCGGAATTCCCCTTGACCCCCAATGGTAAAGTCGATCGTCGCGCCTTACCCGCACCAACAGGTAGCAGCGATCCAACGTTTATTTATGTGGCACCCCGTAACCCTACAGAAGAAGTACTAGCCCAGATCTGGGTCGAATTGCTACCAGTCGATCGAGTCGGGATTCGCGACAATTTCTTCAATCTGGGCGGTCATTCGCTCCTGGCTACCCAACTGATTTCGCGCATTCGATCGACCTGGCAGGTGGAGTTACCGCTCCGGCTGTTGTTTGAAGCGACGACGATCGAGGAATTGGCGATCGCCATTCAGGCACAACAATCTCAGGATACGACACCACTGCCGATCGCCCCACCGATCCAAGCTGCACCTGTGGGCGCACAACTCCCGCTTTCCTTTGCTCAACAACGGTTGTGGTTCTTGGATCGACTCGAACCCGATAGCCCGCTCTACAACATTCCCGTGACGGTGCGTCTCCAGGGTACCTTGCAGATCGATCTGCTAGAGCGCAGTCTGCAAGAGGTAATTCAACGTCATGCCGCGCTGCGGACGGATTTTGTCAGTGTAGATGGTGCCGCTACCCAAGTCATTCACGATCGGCGGGACTGGCAATTGACGATCGTCGATCTGGGATCGCAACCGCCAGCCGATCGCCTGTTGGCTTGTCAAGAACTCGCTCATCAAGAAGCCATTCGTCCGTTTCAACTCGATCGATCGCCCTTACTGCGAGCTACGCTGGTCTGCTGTGGCGTAGATGATTATCTCTTGCTGTTGACCGTTCACCATATCGTGGCCGATGCTTGGTCGATGGGGGTATTAGTCCAAGAGGTGGCAACCATTTATAGTGCCGCTGTCCGCCAGCAACCCGCAGATTTGCCCGACCTGCCGATTCAGTATAGTGACTTTGCGCTGTGGCAGCGATCGTGGCTGCAAGGAGAGGTACTAGCCGCTCAGTTAGCTTACTGGCAAACCCAGTTAGCGGGAGCCAAACCGCTGTTAGAATTGCCACTGGATCGAGCGCGTCCTGCCGTTCAAAGTTTTCGCGGTGCCCACGCTCACTTTAGTTTGGAGCGGGAATTGACCGCCCCGATCGAGCGGCTCAGTCGAGATGCTGGCGTCACACCGTTTATGACGCTATTGGCGGCTTTTTATACCTTGCTGTATCGCTACACCGGACAGACCGATCTATTAGTGGGCAGTCCGATCGCCAATCGCAACCGCGCCGAAATTGAAGGGTTAATTGGCTTTTTTGTCAATACTTTGGTGTTACGCACCGATTTAGCGGGAGATATCAGTTTCCGCGAGTTATTGGGCTGTCTCTTATACACATC
>NZ_PVWO01000487.1 GCF_003003845.1 Chamaesiphon polymorphus CCALA 037
CGGTCGCCCTCGAAGTCGGAAGCTCCGTCCTCGCACATGAGCGCGTAAGCGCGATTGTGCAGGGCGGGGTAGTTCACAGTCTTAGTCAATAGACTGCCCTTTAACTTGCCACGACCAACAGTTAACAAAAGCAGGAATCGAGCTAGGCGAACGTATTAATGCTGAAGAATTTCAATTAGCATGGGATTTATCTAATCAAAAAATTCCTACGCCTAATTTTTAGACATTTATGACCGAAACAACCGCGAATAACTTGCCTTCACCCGTAGTAATCGACTTACTCAGTAATGATGGTGCTAATGCACTAGCAGGAGATCGCGAACAAAATCTAAAAACGATCGCTCGCCAAACGGGAGCGAAACTAGTATTGCGCGGACAGGAATTAATTATCGATGGTACAGTCGCCGAAATCGATCGCACTCGCGCGCTAATTGAGCTGCTGCAACCCCTGTGGCAGATGGGGAAGGGAATTTCATCTGTAGACGTTCGGGCAGCCCTACAAGCCTCAGCAACAGGCGGAGAAACGCAATTAAAATCGATGCAAACTGAGGTACTGGCGACCACTCGCAAAGGCGATCGCATTCGACCGAAAACTGCGGCTCAGTGGCAATATATTCAAACCATCCGCCAGCACGAACTAACTTTTTGTATCGGCCCTGCGGGGACTGGCAAGACATATCTAGCGGCAGTTCTAGCCGTTCAAGCTTTATTAAATGGCGAATGCGAACGCTTGATTCTGACGCGTCCCGCCGTCGAAGCTGGCGAAAAATTAGGCTTTTTGCCAGGAGATCTCCAGCAAAAGGTCGATCCATTTTTGCGTCCGTTATATGACGCTTTACATGAATTTATCGATGCCGATAAAATTCCGTTGTTAATCGAGAAAGGCACGATCGAAATCGCCCCGTTAGCTTATATGCGCGGACGCACTTTGAGTAATGCGTTTGTGATTGTCGATGAGGCGCAAAATACTACTCCCGCACAGATGAAAATGCTGCTGACGCGAATCGGCTTTCGATCGAGAATGGTCGTCACGGGTGATGTTACGCAGACCGATTTACCGTCTTTTCAAACATCAGGATTAGTCGTCGCTCAACGCATTTTACAAAACATCGAGGGGATTGGTTTTTGCTATTTTAATAAGAGCGATGTGGTACGCCATGCCTTGGTGGAGCGGATTGTCGCTGCTTACGAGCGGGAAGAGGGCTAGGCTTTAGGCTTTAGGCTTTAGGCTTTAGGCTTTACTGAATTCAGGGGTAATTTATTTTACTGCTAAACCCTAAATTTCAGGGACAGATTTTTTAGTTGCTAATCCATCTAATAAAAACCCGACAAATACGGAGGCAACTCCGTCCTCGATCGAGGTGTTTTCTGGTAACAACATGTTGGTTTGGTAAGCGATCGAAATTACTGCGACTCCATGCACCATCGCCCAGATTGATTTGGTCATTTGGTGCGTATTGCCAGCAATTAAGGTGTTGTTTTCTTGTCCGGATTTGACCAGCTCGAATAAGCAGTTGAGAGCTGCTTGTGAGGCTAATAGCAAGTTCGGATACTTCTCGACTTCATAGGGACGAAACATGACTTGCAAGTGATTGGGACGATCGAGTGCAAAGCGGATGTAGGCATTGCTGGCAGCAATTAATCGTTCATAAGTACTATTTTCTGCTGTGGCGATCGCCGATTCAATTTCAATTGCTAGCAGACGAAAGCCTTCTTCGGCAATCTCTGCTAGCACGGCTTCTTTGTCGGCAAAGTGCATGTATGGTGCGTTATGGCTCACCCCAGCTCTCTGCGCCATTTTTCGCAAACTGAGCGCGTGGGTACCTTCCTCTGCTAGCAGTTCGGTGGCGACTTGTATCAGGGTGTTGCGGAGATTGCCATGATGATATTTAGCCATTTGTCGCTCCCAATATTGACAGTGCCAATATGTAGGCGTTATATTGGCACTGTCAACTTAACACGTCTTTGCCAAGTTAGGTTAGACGACAATAACTAACTCAAGTTGCTACCGATGGAACGCCTACGATTGAAATCGTGGCTAATGTCGCAAAGTCCGCCTTCGCGGACTGACTTTCCTAGTCCGCGAAGGCGGACTTTGCACTCTGAGCAGCGGTTTCTAACCGCTGGGGTTACGGGTATCAACTTAGATTAACCAGGTAATGTCATGAAGTTTAGTCACACGCTGAAAACTGCCGCCGCACCAGAACGGATTTGGGAAATCTGGACTGATGTGGAAAACTGGGCGCAATGGGACACAGAATTAATTAGTGCCGATCTGGATGGTGCCTTTGTGCTGGGTGCGATCGGCAGATTGAAGCCAAAAACAGGTGGAGCTACTAAGTTCGAGATCTCACAATTTAATCCTGGTAACAGCTATACATTCAAGATCGGATTGCCATTAAGTAGTTTACATGTGCATCGCTATTTGAGCGATCGATCGGATGGTACATACTTTACCCATGAAGTATCCTTTCAAGGGCTACTCTCTTGGCTATTCGGGTTATTATTAGGCCGCAAGTTCCGATCGGTATTGCCCAGCGTAATGGCGAATTTAGAGCGCATTGCCAACAGCTAGATGGGACGTTGCTGATTTTAATATATGATGCTCAATTTTTTACAGCAAACTGATTTCTCCCAACTCCTAACCCATCACCAGCTCTTTCATCCCTCACTCTAGCAACGCCCCAAAGGGAAGGTCGATCGCGGCGGAGGGGAATCCAGATGCGGTATACTTATTGGGGTTGACAAGTTTTAAAAAGTTTTGGGAATCGACCTGCGTAGTTACGTTTTTATCGATCGGTTGCAACGCCAACATGCGGCATATTTGGGTACGGAAGCCCAGGGTTTTTTGCCATTGCCAGCAGATTCCTCGCTGTGGATCGAAGTTTCGCCTGGGGTCGAAATCAACCAAATGATGGACATTGCCCTCAAATCTGCTCAAGTCAGACCGGGAGTGCAGATCATCGAGCGGTTGTATGGATTGATGGAAATTCATGCTAGCAATCAGGGCGACGTTCATGCTGCCGGACGCGCGATTTTGGCCTATTTAGGAGTCCGTCAGTCTGATTGTCTCAAGCCGCGCGTCATTTCGAGTCGGATCATTCGCAATATTACCGCCCATCACACTCAGATGATCAATCGGTCTCGGCGGGGAAATATGATTTTGGAAGGACAAACGCTGTATGTATTGGAAGTAGAGCCAGCGGCATATGCGGCAATTGCGGCTAATGAAGCCGAAAAATCGGCGGCGATTAATATCCTCCAAATTTCGGCTGTCGGCGTCTTTGGGCGGCTGTATTTAGGCGGTGAAGAACGGGATATTAAGGCGGCGGAGGCAGGAATTTTGGCTTCGTTAGAGAGTTTGCCGGGGCGTCCGTTTCCAGACAAAGCCAAACAGGAGTAGGAAATGGGTGTGAGTGCAGAAGACATGTTGCGGCGCGGTGCGGTGGCATGGTTGAAGTGGCGGGAGCAGCAACTAGAAGTACCGGATTTGAGCGATGCTAGCTTGATGGATCTGAATTTGCGCGGAGCGGATCTCCACGCTGTCAATCTTCGCCGTGCGGATTTGAGCGGTGCCAAACTGGTAGCAGCCAACTTGATGGGGGCAAATCTCAGTAATGCGATCGTCGATGGTGCGGATCTGGTCGATGCTAATTTACAATCGATCGAGACGATCGCATGTAGTGCTAAAGGTGCCGATTTGCGGCGCGCGAATTTGACTGGTGCAAATTTGATGGGTAGTAATTTCAGCTACACCGATCTGCGCGATGCCCATCTGGCGGGAGTAAATGCGATCGCGATCGACCTTACCGCAGCTAAGTTACGCGGCGCGGATCTCGATGGCATCAATTTACATCGCGCCACGCTCAATTATGCCAATTTAGTCCAAACCAATTTAGCTAATGCCGATCTGACTCGATCGATCTTAGCGGAAACCGAACTCGGTTCGGCACATTTATATCGTGCCAATTTGACCGAAGCACGGCTGAGTCGAGCGCATTTAGTCAGTGTCTATGCCGTATGCGCCAATTTCGATCGAGCAATGCTGATGAGTGCCGATCTATCATGGGCGCAATTGACTAAAACTATCTTTACAGGCGCACAGCTTCAGCAGGCAAAATTACGAGGTGCCAATTTATCTGGTGCGGACTTATCTGGTGCAGATTTATCTGGTGCCGATTTAACTGGTGCCAATTTCAGTTATACCAATCTCCAGCGGACGATTTTCGCAGATGCCGATTTGACTGAGACGGTGTTGACAGGGGCAATTAGGTAGAGAGGGGGAGACGGCTGTCGCTTATACACATCTGACGCTGCCGAC
>NZ_PVWO01000488.1 GCF_003003845.1 Chamaesiphon polymorphus CCALA 037
GTCTAGTGAACTTGTGTATACACAGTAGCGTCTGCCTTACAGACGCTACGCGGTGGCGTTGGCGGAGTCTGCCGGAGGCATAGCCTCGCCTCTGGCGAAACGGAGGGGTGCCCGTAGGGCGGGCTAGGTCGATCTCCGCACCTGCCACTAGATCTCGATCTAGATCGAGAGCCGTTATTTAGAAGTTGATGCCGATACCGCCGCCGATGCCGAAACGGCTGGTGGGGCCACTATTTTGGTCGCCAGCGATGTCGAGCCAAGCGGGGGTGACTTGTAAACCAACGGAGTCGCCGAGTCGGACGCTGATGGGTAAGCCCACGCTAAAGTTGCGACCGTTGTAATCGGCAGCTACGGCAATATTTTCGGAGAAGCGGAAGCCCAGACTGCCGAAAACATTGAGGTTGCTGTTATTGAGAGTCAGATCGTTGAAGGTGCGGAACCGACCGTTACCCGCGCCGACGGAGGCGGTGAGGTTGCTAGTTTCGCCAAACGGTAAGATACCTGTAACTACGCCGTAAAAAGTCTGACCCGGATCGTTGCTGGCGTTGTAACCATTGCGGATCGCGTTTTCCCAGCCGCCCGCGATCGCCAGATTTTCGCCGATTTGTCTGTGAACCTTGAAGTTGAACCCGCCGCGTTCGGCCAAACTGCCACCAGCAGAGGTGTAGGAGGCTTCTACGCCGAGGAATTTGCGGGAGTCGCCGATCCCGATCCCGCCGCCGTAGACGGTGCTCGTACCGCCATTAGGGGCGATCGCGACGGGGAGGTTATTTTGATAGCCAGCACCGACAAAGATGTCGCCCCAGTTAGCTCCAAAGGCGGTGGGGGTAGTAATACCACCTGCGGGGGCGTTAGGTGCCTTGCGTTGGCTGCCGACGACGATCGCGGGTGGGGTACCAATGCTCGTCCGGTTGATGATTTCTTCCGGGCTGAGGGCGACTGGTGCGGTGGCACAGTTGATGATGTATTGTTGCGCGGGGCTGTCACTAGCTAAGGCAGGGATTCTACCTGCGGCTACTAAAATTTGATGGAGGGTTGCGGCGACATCTGCCCGCGTAGCGATCCGATTGGGATCGTAGGTGCGATTGGTAGCATAGGAGACGCTGACTGCGACACATTTCTGGGTGGCGGCGACGATCGCATCGCGACCGTAGCTGGGAATCTGTCCGGCATCTGTAAATAACTCATCTACGCGACTGGCGATGCTACCATCGGGTTGCAAGCGACTACCATTGACGAAAGCGACTAGCGATTCAATCCGCAGGATATTGCGGGTAGGGCCGAAGGTATTGTTGGGGTAGCCAGCAATGAAGCCTGCACGATAGGCTCTGTCGATGACTGAAGCTGCCCAATAGTTTGCGGGTACGTCTCGAAAGGTGCGAGATTCGCGAATCGGCTGGAGGTCGAAAGCTTTATTCAGTAAAGCTGCAAATTCTGCCCTCGTAATGGGTTGGTCGGGGCGATAGGTACCATCTGGGTAGCCGACAATAATATTTCTGTCGGCTAATGCCCTAATAAAGGGTTCTGCCCAGCTACTGGAGACGTCACTCAGTCGTGCCTGTGCGAGCTGGGTTTGGGCGACTTTGGCAGTAGGTGCTGTCGGTTGAGCGGAGGAACTGGTGCTGGTTGCAGCGATCGTCGCACTCATGAGCGCGATCGACAAAGCAATATGGCGAATGCTCATTTTAGGCATCGATTTTTTGAAGGAGAATTGTTTTTTAGATTTCACGATCGGAGATTTTGGGTACAAGTAATGGTGGAATTATTGAGAGAAATTTACAGTCGATGCCGACATTTGAAAAACAAGTAAAACCACAGTCAAATCGCATTTTAAGCAATACTTTAATTGGCGTTGCCCGCTTGGAAGATCGGAGATAAGCAATGACCTTTCCGAACTAACGGAAAGTATCTGCGATCGGCAACACCATCAATTTATATATCTCACTCGCCCGAGATATATCGTTCTAACCCAGGTAGGTTAGCTCGAAATTTACTTGTCCAAGAGATTTTTACTTTTCTCAACAAGGTCTTGGGGAGTGTCTTTGATTTGTTCGGCTTCTTGCTCGATGACCTCTTTGGCTTTATCTAAGCTCTGTTTGACAGATTGATTGCCATCTTTGAGGGCTTCTTCTACTTTTTGTTCTTCAGCCTTTTCTTTTCGGATGACTCGATCGACAATGCTAGCTTTGCTATCGAGGACGATCGGTGCAGCAGTAGCATTATCCATGCCGATTGCGATCCCCTGCCATAGGGAAACGGTCATCAGCAAGCCAATTAGGACTTGTCGAACACTACGTTTTAAAACAGAAGCTAGAGTGGTAACTCTGAGTTTCATATTATTATTGGTTTAGGTGTGTACACTCTATTTTTAACAGTAAGCATCCTCAAAAAAATCGTTCGATCGAAGTATTATTTCTACAATATTTATAACAGACCACTCTTTCGATCGGTCGAACAGTGGTGACGAGAAAGCTTTTCGATCGCGATCGAATCTGTCAAAATCGAGTCAGGGAACGTCCAAAAATAGTAGCGAATCGATCGAGTGCGCCCGATTTCGATGTCGGCTAACGAGCGTCTCAAAAATATTCTCCCTCTTTAGACAGATTTCGATCGTAGATTTTATCCTGCAAATGATAGAAAAAATTGGGGATCGCCGAGCGATACAGATGTCTCGAATGCCCGATAGACAAGCCCACATTTGTAAAGAGAAAATTAAGAACGACAATACTTTTACGGTTGTCGCTTACTTAACCATTCGGCTCAATAATATATGTCTGACCATAACGGTGTAATGATGCAATACTTTCACTGGTACAGCCCAGATGACGGTAGCCTGTGGAATCAGGTGGCAGCAAAATCTAGCGAACTAGTGGAGGCAGGCATCACTTCCCTCTGGTTGCCACCTGCTTATAAAGGCACTGGCGGCGGCATGGATGTCGGCTACGGCGTCTATGACTTGTTCGATTTGGGCGAGTTCGATCAAAAAGGCTCGGTGCGAACGAAATACGGTACCAAAGAAGAGTACGTCAATGCCATCAAAGCTGCTAAAGCAGTAGGAATGCGGATCTATGCCGATGTCGTGTTCAATCACAAAATGGGCGCAGATGAAGCCGAAGATGTCGAAGCGACGCCGTTTAACATGGACGATCGTCACGCCCCAATTGGCGAATATCAAACCATCAAAGCCTGGACGCACTTTACCTTCCCCGGACGCGCTGGTAAATATTCAACCATGGAGTGGCACTGGTGGCATTTTGACGCGATCGACTACAACGCCTACAACGAGGGCGAATCGGCAGTCTATCTGCTCAAAGGTAAGTCATTTGAAGAAAATGTCGATAAAGAGAAGGGCAACTTTGACTACCTGATGGGTTGCGATCTCGATATGGAGAATCCCGAAGTTGTCGGCGAACTCAAGTATTGGGGCGAATGGTGTTATGACACTACTGACATCGATGGCTTTAGGTTCGATGCCGTCAAACACGTCTCCGCAGACTTCTTCCAAGAATGGTTGCAGCACGTCCGGCAATATGCCCAACGCGATCTATTTGCAGTTGGTGAATATTGGTCTTATGAAGTCGATGCACTCCACCACTTTATCGAAACTACCGAAGGTACCGTCCATTTATTTGACGCACCGCTGCACTACAATTTCCACGTCGCCAGTCAAGCCGGAGAAAATTACGATCTGACCACAATTTTCGATAATACCTTGGTGCAACAACAGCCCACACTCGCTGTCACCCTCGTCGAAAATCACGATTCTCAACCGCTCCAGTCTCTCGAATCGATCGTCGAGCCGTGGTTCAAACCCCTGGCTTACGCCTTGATTTTACTCCGCGAAGCCGGATACCCCTGCATCTTTTATGGCGACTACTACGGCGCGCACTACAAAGATTATGGCAAAGATGGCAACGAGTATGAAATCTGGATGGACTGTCATCGGTTCTTAATCGACAAATTCCTCTACGCCCGTCAAAACTATGCCTACGGCGCACAACACGACTATTTCGACCATCCCAGCACCATCGGCTGGACGAGATTAGGCGATGACGAGCATCCCGGTGGCATGGCTGTAGTCCTCACTAACGGCTCCAATGGCGGTAAATGGATGGAAATCGGTCAGCCTAATACTACCTACGTCGATATTACCGAACATGTCAAGGAGCCAATTACCACCAATGACGATGGCTGGGCTGAGTTCTGCTGTAATGGCGGCTCTGTCTCAGTCTGGGTCAAACAATAACGAAGGTAGCAGTCAGAAGTCAGAAGTTATTTGAGTTACTGCGTAGATCTACCCACCCCGCCCTATGGGCA
>NZ_PVWO01000489.1 GCF_003003845.1 Chamaesiphon polymorphus CCALA 037
CCTTAGCACCAGTAACTTAAGACCAAGCACCAGTCCAAGAATGGCCTTAAAGGGAGATCGTTAACCCGAAATAACGTTAAATAGCCTGCAAGAGGAAAAACCGCTAAGATCGAGATTAGCGATGTTCTCACATAGAGGCTGCGCCTAAAGATTACTCGGACAAAACATAGAGAACATGCGTTTAATTTTGATGACTGGCAAAGGTGGTGTGGGTAAAACCTCTGTCGCGGCGGCAACAGGATTGCGATGTGCCGAATTAGGTTATCGTACCCTCGTCCTCAGCACCGATCCCGCTCACTCCCTCGCCGATAGCTTCGACATGGAGATGGGGCACGATCCGCGCGAAGTTCGCCCCAATTTGTGGGGTGCGGAACTAGATGCACTCAAGGAACTCGAAGGCAACTGGGGGGCGGTGAAACGCTACATCACCGACGTGTTGCAAGCGCGCGGGATGGAAGGCGTACAAGCTGAGGAATTGGCAATCTTACCAGGGATGGATGAGATCTTCGGACTGGTGCGGATGAAGCGGCACTTTGACGAAGGGATCTACGATGTGCTGATTATCGACTCCGCACCCACCGGGACTGCCCTGAGATTGCTGAGTTTGCCAGAAGTCGGCGGTTGGTATATGCGGAAGTTTTACAAGCCTTTACAGGCGGTTTCTGTCGCGCTCAGACCGTTAGTCGAACCGTTCTTTCGACCAGTTGCGGGGTTCTCTTTGCCGAATAAGGAAGTGATGGATGCACCCTATGAATTTTACGAGCAAATCGAGGCTCTGCAAAAGATCTTGATGGATAATACCGTCTCGTCGGTACGATTGGTAACCAATCCCGAAAAGATGGTAATTAAGGAATCGCTGCGCGCTCATGCTTATCTGAGTTTGTACAATGTTTCTACCGATTTAGTAATTGCCAATCGGATCATTCCGGCAACAGTTACCGATCCATTTTTCAAGACATGGAAGGAAAATCAAGAGAAGTATCGCCTCGAAATTCACGAAGATTTTCATCCGCTGCCAGTTAAAGAGGTGCCTTTATATACAGAGGAACTCTGCGGACTTGCCGCCCTCGATCGATTGAAGGAAACTCTGTATGGCGATGAAGATCCCAGTAAGGTTTACTATCAAGAAACAACTACCAGAATCGTCCAAGAAGGTAATAGCCTATACAGTTTGGAATTGTATCTACCAGGAATTGCCAAAGACCAAATTCAACTCAATAAAACTGGGGATGAATTGAATATCCGCATCGGTAACCACCGTCGAAATATGGTGCTGCCGCAAGCTCTAGCCGCGCTCCAGCCTACTGGGGCGAAGATGGATGATGATTATCTCAAGATTAAGTTCGCTTAATCGCGATCGATTAAAAAAATCGATAGAGATCGGGGATCGTCATCTATTTTTTTGATAATTGGGCATTTTACCGCAGCTATTCTATAAAATCCAACATATCGTCGGATCGCGCTCGTCGTAACAATTCGGCGAGCGCGATTTTTATTGATTGGGTGGAAATTTTGCGAACAAAAATTGCACCAATTTTAAAGATTTTCTTTAGATCGATCGAATAATTAGGTAGTATGTTAATAGCAACTTAACATTGCTACGCATATACTACCCAATTTTATTGAGTGTAGAATCAGTGGAGGTAATCACTTATGTCTCGTTTCGCCTACTACCGTCTCACCGCAATTTCGATCGGGATTTTGATTCTCAATTCGATCGCGATCGATCCGGCGGCAGCCAAAAATCTAGTCACGATCGTCGATAGGCAAACACCCGCATCATCGAAGCCAGGGCTAGATATCGGTCTGCAACCGATCGTGCCATATAAAGTATCCCAACAGTCAAATGGAGATTCTACAGCCAATGGTAGGAATTCTGCGGGGATCGGGATTACGGCACGGGTAGGTACGCTCGGTGCTGGCGTCGAAGTTGCCAAATCTTTGTCACCGCAATTTAACGGTCGCTTAGGACTGAACTTTGGTAATGTCGGATTCAATCGCACGGATAGCGGTATTAATTACGACTCGCAGCTAAATTTCAGCAGCGTGCAGTTATTTGGCGATTACTATCCATTTGGTAATAGCACTTTTCGCGTGACTGGCGGCTTAGTCGCTCAAAATAATCGCTTCTCTGTGACTGGTAAACCGGGCGGTAACGGCACATATACGATCGATGGGGTTCAATACCCTGCTAGTGCGATCGGCACCCTCAGCGGCGAATATAAGTACGGTAACTCGATCGCGCCTTATCTGGGCATCGGGATTGGTAAATCGACAAATGAAGGTTTTGGCTTTAATGCCGATCTCGGCATAATGTTTACAGGTGCGCCCAAAGTTTCACTCAATGCCAGCAATCCCGCTTTTAATAATAATCCAATTACACGCAACCAATTAGATAATCAAGTTCGTCAAACCGAAAACGATCTGCGCGGATTTAATGTTTATCCCGTACTATCCGTTGGACTTTCTTACGGATTTTAAATTAGTGGATAGTGGATAGTGGATAGTTGATAGTGGATAATTGATAGTTGATAGTGGATAATCAATATCAATTATCAATGATCGACTATCTTACACTTTCCCAAACCGACGATTGCGCTGCTGAAAATCAGCGATCGCGAGGATAAATTCATCATTGCTAAAATCCGGCCAATGTGTTTTGGTAATGTAGATTTCGGTATAGGCTAGTTGCCATAATAAGAAATTACTCAAACGTTGTTCGCCGCTAGTCCTAATCAAGAGATCGGGATCTGGTAATTCATGGGTGTCTAAATATCGATCGAACATCGATTCATCCAGCAGATCTAAGTCTAATTCACCCGCTCTAGCTAATTGGGCGATCGATTTACAAGCTTGGAGGATTTCTTTACGGCTGCCATAGTTGATGGCAATATTAAACGTAACAGATTGATTGTACTGCGTTTTATCGATCGATTTATCCATCATGCGTTGCAGCCCTAGCGGTACTTGAGATCGATCGCCGAGAAATCTAATTCTAACTCCTTCGGCGTGCATTTGGTCTAACTCACTATCTAATAAGCCCTCAAATAAACGCATCAGGAAATCGACTTCTACTGCTGGTCTGCCCCAGTTTTCGGTAGAGAAAGCATAAACTGTAAAGTTAGCAATGCCCCAATCTTTACAACAGCGTAGTAGCGATTTAACTGTATTAGCACCTTGTTGGTGTCCGGCGATACGTGGCAATCCTTGCTGTTTTGCCCATCTACCATTTCCATCCATAATTGCCGCTACGTGTTGGGGCATTTTAGTCGCATCTAAAATAGCGGGTAATTTGGTAATTAATTGAGTACTCATAATAATTAGTTAATTAATGTTTGTGTGTAAATCGATCGGGAAGGATGCCAAAAATTTGTTTTAAATAGGCAGAATTGAGGCTGTGATGCCAAGCTAACAGCCGCTGCATCACCAGCCAAAATGTCACGACTAATTGCCAACGATGTTGCCAGCTCCACTCGTTCCAGTGCAGTACCGACAGCATCCGATAGTAAGTTTTGAGTAAGTTACCACCTGAAGCCGATTTGCGGGGGAGTAACTGTCTACAACCGCGAATGAATCGATGTCCTGTGGGCGCGGGATATAACCAAACTCCGAAGCCCCAGAATTTGATGAGATGATTGATTTCATCTCGGAGCATTTCGCCGATTACTTGTTGCAATGTACCTGTAGAATGCCCCATTAACCAGATGTATAAACATGTAGCACCATATTCAGTTGCAATTCGCGACAAACCATGACGATAGAGATCGTTGTCGGGGCAATCGGTTGGTTGATAAGCTCGCGCTTGTTTGGGATTGGGCTGAATGCGTTCGCCGCTTAATTGCTGATAGATGGCGATTAATGCGGGTGCATGGCGACTTTCTTCTAGCTCCCAAATTCCCTTCGAGCTACGCTTGCCAAGCTCGTCAACCGTACCGCCGACAAATTCAGCCATGGCGGGATGGATGCGATCGAGATATTGCCGACTGGTATGGGTATAATCTCGAATAGGAGCTTCAGTATCGATCGCGCCTTTGAGGATAGCCAGAAATACTGCTGGTTCGATGCCAACGATGAGATGGGATTCGATCTGATGCCACTCGATTTTTGCCCATTTTCGTGGATGGGGACGCTCGAATTGTCGGGGTAATTCTTGGAGTCGATCGTTGAGATAATCTCGATCGAAATAAGTCTCGATTAAATCTTTAATTAATAGATAAAAATTCGATTTATTATGGCAATCTCGTCCGCCAGCAAGTGATAAAGTCATAACTTACAAGTCGATCTTCAGGTGTTATTCAAACTATAACCCTCCAGA
>NZ_PVWO01000076.1 GCF_003003845.1 Chamaesiphon polymorphus CCALA 037
ATTTCGGATTTGGTTTGATGTTTCGCTCGTTTGACCCCCACTCATCAGATAATTTTTCTGCGATTCATTTATTGCCAATTGCCGAATAACACAAATGAACTTTCTCATGTTTAAAATTTCTATTTATAAGGAACGATCTATCGAAACTTAGCTTACTTAAATTTCCCATCTGCATCACTTGAATTTTTACAAAATCTCTGGCGGAGACGATCGGATACATATTCACATAAGCCATTTTGGTTTAATTGCTGTCTGAATCGATCGTCACAATCTTTGCTTTCACCAGTTCCCGTCTGCAACATATTACTGTAACAAGTATAGTGTTGCTGGGTTGCTTCATTAGCCAGCTTTATTTTTTCATCTGAGGCATTGCTACTATACAGTTCGGGCAAATTTTGTTCGATGAAATTTCGCATGGTAGTACAGGCTTTGACCGTACCGTTGGTTTTAAAAAATTTAATCGATCGAGCCATTTTTAGTTCCATCGATTTTCCATACTTGCCATTGGGATTAAAGTCATCGAGATTGTAGCCGTATGCGCTGACGATCGAGTCTAGCGGCGCATCACCGCTCGATCGATATTTCTGAGGACATGAATTACCCACAGCAACTAACGTTGCTAAAACTGTGGTCATCTCATCCAGGGAGATCGATCGAGTTTGAGCGCGAACGGGCATATTTACCAAGGGGTAATTTGTTGCAACGGCAACTGCGATCGCTAAAATTAGTTGTTTCATAAATAATTAATGAATTAGCGATCGAATCGATCTGATGTTATGGAGATCGAACATCAGATATATTGAATAGAGATTGACAAATAAATGTCGATCTTATTTCTCTATTAATAGACTTCATCATGAGAACCAATGTTTAACAGCAGGATTGCCATCTCTCCTGTTTCTGGATCGGATAAAAATTCAAATAATATCCGATAACTATAATCGATAGAGCAAGACCATGTATCAGCTAATTCGCCCATTAATTTGTGTGTTTTTAAACTGGGATGATAAATATCCTCAACCATTTTTTGCAATGTTTGCTCGATCGATACTCGCAATTGTGGATTTCGCTTGACCAACCGCTTAAACGCTCGACTCGATTTTGGAGTCCACCCAATTTTCATGCTTCGTCTAACTCCGCCATGAAATCCCCAACCGAACCAAATCGGACGTTGCCAGCATGATATTCTTCGCGCACGGCTGCTATTTCGGATACTAACTCCTGTCGTTTTGTTTGCTGAATGCGTTGTTGCAATACTTCTAAAAGCATTAACCGCTCGTCTACAGACAATCGTTCGGCGGCTTCGATCGCTTGTTGGAATGCTGATTCGGTGTGTAAATTAGTCATATTTAGAAGATGTTTGGAAACAGGTCAAAAAGAGTTAAATTTTTCGGTTTTACCGAACATACTATGCTGAATTTAGGCTCAAATGCTCTCTAGCTAAGGGTTTAGCTCAAAAGATGCGTTGTTGTTAGATTTATTTGCCGCAAACTGCCTCACAGCAATCATTTTACGGTTTCGACATGGGGTTTTGTATGGCAAGTTCGGTAGATCACTTAATATTTACAATATAAATTTGTTTCGTGTCAGGTGAGTTGTCGGTTTGTCGATCGGCAGAATCTAGAAAATTCAAATAAATGACGATCAAATATGCTTGATTTCGCTGCACTCAACCCAATCTACAGAATGGGTTTGGGTCGATCGCTAACCAAACCCAAATTAAAACCCACATCATCCCTACCTTACACCCCAAGATTGCAGGACTGTAAGGGTAAATTCTAAAAGCTGGGTATTGCCCTGTGATTTGGCTAACTCAGCAGCTTTTTGAGTATCGGCAATTCCACCAGATCGAGCGTTCAATTTGATATATTTCAACCTTCCTCTTGCTCCATAGGCTTGTGCAAAGTTCGGATCGAGGGCGATGGCTTGGTCATAGTCAGCCAGGGCACCGCGATCGTCGTTAAGGTCGTATGTCTTCAGATTTGCCCGATTGTTGTAGGCTAGTGCAAAGTTCGGCTTGAGGGCGATGGCTTGGTTATAGTCAGCCAGGGCACCTTGGGCATCGTTGAGTTTGATTGTCTTCAGATTTGCGCGATTGTAGTAGGCAACTGCAAATTTCGGATCGAGGGCGATGGCTTGGTTATAGTCAGTCAGGGCACCTTGGGCATCGTTGAGTTTGTCTTCCTTCAGAATTGCACGATTGTAGTGGGCTAGTGCAAAGTTCGGATTGAGGGCAATGGCTTGGTTATAGTCAGCTAGCGCACCTTGGGCATCGTTGAGTTGGTTTTTCTTCAGAAGTCCCCGATTGTTGTAGGCTCGTGCAAAGTTCGGATTGAGGGCGATGGCTTGGTTATAGTCAGCTAGACTTAACCGATATTCCTTTAGCTGTGCGTATATAAAAGCGCGTAAGAAGTAAGTGATCGTATAGCGCGGATTGAGACGAATCGTTTGACTGAATGCTTGGATTGCTTGCTGTTTGCCAGCTCGAATATCGTCGCCTGGTTCTACCCATTTATTAAATCCAGCAATAAAGTATTCGTCAGCAGTATTAGTGACTGCTGCTGATGCTGGAGTGGTGGGATCTTCATCGCCCAATTTTATCCCCTGCTGGGCTAACCTCTCAACTACCCAGCGCACCGGAATTCCTCGGTTATAGCCGATCTTGCTACCTATTTCGCTACGAGTGGTGTTCCTAACCGATTTTGAAACCTCCGGTAACTCGGTATTGTCCCGATATCTCTCCCCTTGTCCGTGGATGGCGACGATGCGACCATTGTTGTCGAATACGCCGCCACCGCTCATGCCTGGTTGCGTCTGGGCATCATAGATTACTGTATAACCGCCTCGATCTTCAGTCAGGCGTTTTTTGACTACCGCCATCGCATCTCCATCATTAAATGAGAAACCGCGCGGTTCGGCGGGATAGCCAGATGTGTAAACGCGATCGCCGACTTTGAGGCTGCTTGGTGGGGCGATTTGGGCGATTTGATAGGGAGTGTTACTGCTAAATTGGATCGTTGCCAGATCGAGATCTTTGCTCAAAATCTTGACAGCAGTGGCGGGAACTTGGAGCGAACTACCGTTGCCAAATTTGAGTTGGAATGTCTCTGTGGATAGTGGCATCGAGCAAGTTCGCTTCTTGCCACAGACAACGTGCCGATTGGTAATGAGGGTGTAAAGATTGCCTTGCTGGTGGACGAGAACGCCAGAACCGAGCGATCTATCTTTGACGAGATTAATTTCCACTGTAACGGCTTTAGCGATCGATTGAATTTCGGCGGGCGTTTGGGCTGTGGCGGTATCTACGATGCAAACTATGACAACAGTAGTACAAAGGAGGAATGAGGGAAATTTCACGATGGCACCTTTAGCTGATAATGTTGGAGTAAATTCAATACGATCTTTGACAAGGTGATCTCATATTCCTAATAGCAGCGATCGTAATTTAAACTAATTTGAGTAATGCGATCGCCATTAGTCTTAAATGACAGTGTTGATATCGTTCCATAAACCAGTCTGCCTTCAATTTGACCCGACTCATATTTAGCATATACTTTCTTTGCTTTAGCTATAGAGTCACCTACTCGAATACCTTCGCTAGTGGCAAGAGATGGATTGGAAGTTGTAATGTTCTCGATCGCAGCACTGTTCGGATTTTTGCCAAGCAAACTAACTTCAGTTTTACTATATTTAAATGTGACGATATAGTTTCCAGAAGTGCCACAATTATCATCGATCGAGACTTTCTGCTTTTGCTGAAGAGGTGTACCAAGAATTTTCCTTACTTTATTTATATTCATATTCAGCTTTAATCTACCAATAGAAGTTTTGTCTGCATCAAGATCGAACTGTCTTTTCTGACTAACCACAGCAACGCTTTTTTCGGAAAGCTTACTATTTATGTGGTGTGTATTTCCAACGGATATAGACGATATACCGATCGTCAGACCTAGTACTGTCAATGTTGGTAATGTGAGATTTATTTTCATGATTGCAGTTAGTTTGATATTTTCATTCGATAATCCGAATCGATCCTTTTGGAACCTTCTTAAATGACAACACTGCTGCCACAAGCAATCAACCGTCAACCCAACACATCTAGGGCGATCGAACATCAGATATATTCAATAGATATTGATAAATAAATGTCGATCGGATCTGTTGGGCTTCGCTGTAATCAACTAGTTTAAGAATCGCCTTCTTTGAAAAGTTCTTGAACTTCAGAAGTGGAAAGAGATCGATTATAAATCTTAACCTCATCAATTACACCTGATAATCCAGACTGATCGCCTACTGTTTGAAAATAGCCACCAATTCTCATAGGAAAGTCACCACCGCGAACATTATTTCCAGTATAAGGACACTCCGATATCTTTTTTCCATTAATATAGATCGACATCTTATGTTTTTTTGCATCAATCACTCCAGCAAAATGAACAAATGTATTTAACTGATACACGTTACTAGGAGAGTTACAAATCTCCTGGCTGCTGCTACCTTTTGATGTAGATGTTAAATGCACACCTCGATTACTCGTTGCCCACAAGGTAAATACTCTGTCATTAAAACCACTACTAGTTGGCTGCCCTCCAGCTACATAAATTAAAGAGGAATAAGCAGTATTGTAACCAGTAACTTTAGCCCAGGCAGATGCAGAAATACCTTTTGATGAGGTGACAATTGGGCTGTGAGGTACCTCCATGTATGATGAAGAAATACCTGTTAACTCTAGACCTTTACCCTTAACTCCCGATACAAAAGTGCCGTCAGAGATTGAACCATCTTTGCGATATTGTGAACTATCCTTAGCATTTTCTTCAAAGGAGTAATTAGCCAATAATCCATCACTCAGTTTAGCAAATGCTGTGCTGAAAGAAATTAATAATAGTGCAAATGTTGAGGCGGTGATTGAAAATATACTCAGCTTGTACATAATTTGCTTCGATAGTATTGTAATCGTAGTTTGAATTAATGAAGGAACCCCAACTCATCTGGGGCGATCGAACATCATATATATTCAAGAGAGATTAACAAATAAATGAAGATCGGATCGGTTGGATTTCGCTGCACTCAATCCAACCTACGGATGAGAACTCTTACTATCTTGTAGGAATTTTTTTGACTGGGATATCAGTTAAGGTAAGTGTAAACTGACTATTTTTTTCTTTTCCATATACCACCAAGGGGATATTAACGCCTACGCTTTTGGTTGCCGACTGAGAAATTCCAGTACAGTTTATTGCAGCAATAGTTGCTTTTCCTTTTGATTTTAATACGGAGAACGCTGATTCTTTGTTTTCTTCAGCAACAACGTACTTAAGTCCCTGAAAATCACAATTTCCTGCTTCTCCAGAATCAGAAATTACTGTCACGGTTCCATTTCCTAGTTGAAGATTTGCCAGTAATAAAGTTCTTCCACTTATATTTTCAATAAGGACGTTTGCTGACAACCTTCCACCTTGATTAAACGAAGCATTCAATCCTCTTGCTCTAATGAGATCGTCTTCATACCCTGGACGGCTTGCTTGAGCGATCGATCTTTCCTCACTAGTCGATTCTGTTTTTTCCTCAGTACTGGAATTTGAGCTAATTTGCTCGTTGCAAACTCGATCGAGCATTTTTTTCGTAGCTTGAGATTGAGGTTTATTTACTTGGGTATTGGCAGAGGTAGTCCAAGTTTGATCGCTACAATTTGCTTTGCTGGCTAGTTTCTTATCTCCCAAGTAATAGATAAAATTTGTACCGTTATCGCTAGTTCTGGAAATCGAGCAAGTATCTAAATTTACTTTTTGCCCCGTTACTGAAATGCCAGTATAGTAGTTACATGACTGCGCTGTTACTGCTGGTGCGTTCCCAGCTAATGACGAACTGACAATCGCCAAAATTCCGCAGGCTGAAGCTAACTTTTTCATTGTAGATTCCTTAATTAATTTGAATTGTTGTCGATCGAATATGCCAAAAGATTGACGCGATCGACGATCGATAAGCATAAAGATATCATTGGTCGATCGATCGATGCTGTTATTACATAAACTATTTAGGATTGAAATATTGGGTATTCGATCGCTCTCTAAATTAGCGATTTTTCCCCTGAATCGAGATACTTTGGGTATAAAATAGCTACTTCCGGTACACTAGCCTAGCTGCCCAAATACCACCCACACATCCACACAAGATGCTTCCTGGCCAGATAGCAAGTTCGATCGCAGGTAAATTCGTTCTGACGATCCAGTAAGCACAGCCAATTGCCAGAGCCTCAAACGCCGAACTCCACAAGCGGCGATCGAAGTAGTAGAGTGCGAATAAATAGCTGATATAACCATTAATCAGGGGAGCAGCACCGATGAAATATACGAATGATGAGTCCGCAGCAGGGCCAACGATCCAAGCGGACGAGCCGCCCAGTACCAAACAAATCAGCGAGACGATCGTAAAATTGGCGATCGCTTGTTCCATAATCAGCCAGCCGAGAGCCACAAAGGGAATAGTATCGACGATTAAATGAGTATAGTTGCTATGTAAAAAGGGTGCGAATAAAATCCCGCGTAAACCGATCGGATCGCGCGGGAGGATGCCAAACTGAAGCAGTTCGTGATGATAAAAATATATATCTAGGGTGGTAACTCCCCAAGCCAGAGCGACGAGCGCGCCTAAGATCTGAATTTTTGTGATGTTGCGATTGGCAGTTTTTGTCATGAGTTTGTGCTGTTGTGATGGAATAATTAATTTAAGGTACAGTCTTTGGTTTGCTAGAGAGCCGCCAACCATTTTCAGTTTTGATGAAAGTCACACTGTCCTTCGTGTTGTAACTATCACCTGCCTTGAACTCACCGTATGCCAAACCGAGTACACCTATGCCAATGCCTGCTCCTATCCCAGCAGCAGCCCCAGCAGTATCTTCTAGCGAAGGGGCTGTGCTTGCGGTTGGTGTGCCCTGTTTTACAAGTGCATCAATAGTGGGTTTGGTTTGCTTGGCCAAATCTGCCCAGCCGATCTTAAAAGCCCAGTCATATTCAATATCCACGGTATAAGTATTAGGATTTTGCTCGTAACCATTGGTTTTGTGTAAATTTTTGATTTCAACTAGCTCGCTCGCTCCATTACTAAGTAGCAGGGGCTTCACTTGCTCGTTTAGTTCGTTATCACCAGGAAGACTGGAATTGCCCACAAATGGGATGGCGCAACTCGACAACATCAGTACCAAGGGCAGCACAATAAATTTTTTCATACATCTTCTCGTTTGTTTAGAAATAGCAAAATATTTAAGATAATTGCCAATACGAATATCAAAACCAAAGCTCTGAATCTCAGTCTGTAATCTGCTCGAAAGGTAACACCATCGCTACCGCCTTAACGTTCTATCTGGTGACAACAAACTTCAATAAATATATCATGAGAGAATATATCGATCGGGATAGATGTAGTTAATTTTTATTTAGTAAAGGATAGAGAAAAATCAAATAACTAATTTGTCAAATATCTGTGTTTAAATTTACAGATGTCGAGAATTTTTAGAGTGAATGTATCGGGATCGATCGGTTTCCACTGTGGATCGTCCACAAACTGTCTCCCGCAGTCACGACATCGATAGTTTTGTTTGCCTCGGCGGGTTCTGCCATTTTTGACGATGTTTTGAGAACCGCAGCGCGGACAAATCGGCGCAGACTCACTCATCGATATCTCTTATGCAATCCATGCGGTTGCCTCCTTGGTTAAATGGCTGTATCGGTCGATCGAATCGATACAGCCATCATATTTCGAGTGTTTAGTCGATCGGGATCAAGTTAGTAAAAGCTATCATCAGTAACTCGATCGATATTTGTAGTAATTTACACAAGTGAGTTATAGTTGGTTCGTGACAGACGATCCTAGACTTTAGGACAAGACAACTTGCTCAATATTTCTAGATTTTTACAATTTTTTAATTACGACATCTGTTAGTGGTAGCTCACAAATGAGCGATGGCAGCTAGGAATGTGAGAAAAAACTCACAACGGTCAAAAACTGCTAAATTGTTGGTACAACAGTTACATCCGCTCGCTAACTCCATCCCGTTTGCAAACCTCTGTGACACAAACAGTGAGACGAGAAGAGAATCGATCGAAAGGTGAGAAAACATGAATCCTCAAGAGTTTGATGCAAGGTATTTAGAAATTACCAAATATCAACGACCAGTTCTAAATGGATTTTTACAAGGCGATAGCGATGCAGAGATAGCGACTAGAATAGGCAGTACTCCAGCAAACGTTCGCCAACATCTACGGAAAATTTGTCAAATTTTTGGGATTGGCAATTTACCTGGAGAATCCGAACGCTATCGTCATGACTTAGTAGATTTATTTATCGATCGCAAACCCGAACTAGTTGCAGATACCTGGAAACAAAAACTATCGATCGAGCAGCCACAAATATCGATTAATTACCCTAGCGGAGCAGTTCCATTAGATCGCGGCGCATACATCGAACGCGGCTCGATCGAGACAGAGATCGAGAAATATATAAGCGAACCCAGAGCGTTAATTCGCGTTCTGGCACCCAGCAAATTTGGCAAAACATCATTGTGCTTCAGAATTAAAGCCTACGCCCAGGCACAGGGGTATCGAGCGGTTTATATCAATCTCAAACAGTCATTCGATCGAGATAGTTTAAATAGCTTTGAAATATTTCTCCAACATTTTTGCAATCTCATTAGTGAGGAACTAGATTTATCTTCAGATAACAGTTGGAACAATAATCTCGTACCAAGGAGTAATTGCGATCGACACATCGAGAAAATCTTAAAGCAATCGGAAACACCGCTATTGCTGATACTAGATGGAGTCGAGTCAGTTTATACTGCCGATAATGTCAATCAGAATTTCTTTCAAATGCTGAGAAGCTGGCATGATAAAGGAGCGGATTCTCAAAAAGAGCAATGGAAAAAAATTCGACAATTAATTGTCTACTCTAGTGAGAATTATGGAAAACTCGATCTGGCAAGATCGCCTTTTAATATTGGCAGATTCCGTGAATTAACAGAATTTGATGAATCTAATATTCTCGAACTCGCAAAAAAATATGGATTGAATTGGGATCGAGATCGCAGTTCAGAATTAAGATCGTTAGTTGGCGGACATCCTTACCTAGTCAACTTAGCACTATATCATTTTGCTTCAGATCGGGAATTTACACTCGATCGACTTTTCAGTGAGACTCAAGACTATCTTTGCTCTCTTACCGATCTATTGCAGCGAAACTCCGAACTCAAATTAGCATTACAAAACTCGATCGATTCTTCAGCAGGAATATTTCGACTTGAAAGACAACATAAATGGGTGCTTTATAGTATGGGAGTAATTAAGGAAGAAAATTCTAGAGTTGGGATTCGCTGTAAATTATACGATCGATACTTTCAAAACTATTTTGCACTCGAATCTGAGGAATAATTATGTCTGCCAGTCATTATTATCATGATGCAGGTGGTGCTTTGCCTCCAAATCACCCTACTTATATCGAACGCAAAGCAGATGTGGATCTGTTTAACGCACTTAAAAATGGAGAATTTTGTTATGTATTAAATGCCAGACAAATGGGTAAGTCAAGCTTGCGAACGAGAACGATGGAGCGATTGTTAGCCATAGGATCGATATGCACATCTATCGATCTTGGAGATTTAAACGAGCTTGGTAATATAAATACTGACGACCGAGGGCAGATGAAATGGTATCTATCCTTCTTGTCAGAATTAGTTAAAAATTTCAATCTTTTAGATTCAGATGAAGAACTAGAATGGATCGATAATAACATTCATCGACCACCAAATATCCTATTGACAAGATTTTTCGAGGAAGTACTATTTTAAAATTCAGGTCGAGATAAAATAGTTATCTTTCTTGATGAAATAGATGTCCTAATTTCAAAAAGCTTCAAGAATGAATTTATCGGATTCATTCGGAGTTGCTATAATAGAAGAGCCGATCGTCCAGACTTTAATCGTGTTGCTTTTTGTCTATTGGGAGTCGTTGCTCCTGCTGATTTGATTGGCGATATCAAACAGACTTTTAATATTGGTAAAGACATCGGACTAGCAGGACTAGAATTTGAGATAGCTGAAGCATCATTTTTGCAGGGTCTACTCGGCAAGGTAAATAACCCGAAAGAATGTGTGAGTCAAATTTTTGACTGGACAGGTGGTCAGCCATTTCTCACCCAAAAGCTATGTCAATTGGCATCTGAAAATTCAGAAAATAATAATATAAATATTAGCACTTTTGTCGAGGATAATATTTTAAAAAACTGGGGTTCAAAATCTTATTTAATTAAAGAACACTTGCAAAATATTAGCAACTATTTACTGGCAACCGATCGAGGAAGCGATCCCATTTCACTACTCATTATTTTAGGAGAAATTCTCGATAACAAATCGATAAAATACAATTCGCAAGATACCGAGCACACACAACTAAAATTGTCGGGAATAATCAAGGTCGATTCAGGAAACATCGAAATTTTCAATAAATTGTATTTTCAAGTTTTTAATAAAAGTTGGATTGAAGAACGACTAAATTGCTTACCCAAGACTTGGTTTCCCCAAGAAAACTTACAAGATCTGACTTATTCAGCACCACCTTCTATATTAATGCAGCATGTAATCAAACTTTTAGACAAGGAGTTATTCGTTGTAGTAATTTGTCTTTTGTCTATCGTGCTAGTATCTTTATATAGTTCTTATTATTTATTTTCTAGTCCAGCGTGGAGCAATAATTTTAATCGAGGTGGAACTGGAGCATATATTGAATTTATTCGGAGTACTTTTTTAATCTTATTTGCTGCTTATTCATTTAATGACTTATTTCAAGAAGAGACAAGAGAAATTCTTACCCTCGATCGTCTGTGGTGGATTCGGACTTGTCTGGGGGTATTAGGCTTTCTATTTGTAATTTTTATATCTATCCATCATTTATATTTAGGCCCAATAAATTTAGCAAATAAGCAACCATTACTAAATCATCTATCATGGTTTGAAAATTATTATCTTCCCTATTTGTTTTTTCTCCCCTGTGCCTTGGTTAATTTTGTAGCTATTGGTATACCTACAGTAGCCGTGACAATATATAGTTCGATTGTAAATATCTCAACCAACATTAAAAGTATCAGAATTTTTGATAAATCCATGAATAAAACTAAAAGTTATATTCAGAGTTACCCTTTGTCAGATCGAGACAAAGAAGATATTAATGAGCAAATGATGGATGCTTTTCAAGATTTGTTTACCTCTTTTCTGAAAGACTTCACTCGATATTTTACATTGTTTTTGGGTGTCATCCTATTATTTGTGTTTGAATTGAATCTTGGCAGAAAAACTTTGGAGCAAACTCCCCTAGCATTAACTTTAATAGATTATTCATTCTGCTGGATTTCATTGATCGTGATTTTCTTTCTAGGAATAGGCGAATATCAAAAGATATTTAGAGATGTCCGCGATCTGTTGGTCAAAATTAAAAGCGATTATCGAGTTTTTGAAAATGAATACAATCTAATCAGGTTGATAAGAAGAGGAGTGTTAAACGTTAGAAATAAAAAATATATTTATGCTTTATTGGTTGTCATGACTGTTCTATCAATAGTTCTCTATAACATAGATTGACTACAAAATAAATTTTACAATGCAGAAAAATATGATAAATATCACCAAACGTAGAATTGATGAATCAGAGGCAATGCTTGCTATCGAAGCAATTAAGTATACACCGAATATTGTCGGATACACACGAAAAGAATGGTTGAAATGCGAACATATCATCATAGCAGAAGATGAAAGAGGTCAAATGCTTGGTGCTTGCTTGAACTATGACTTCGCTGAAAAATGGACGAAAATTGCCGCCTTATATGTTTTTGATGAATTTAGAGGGAGAGGAATTGGCAGATCGTTATTTTATAAATCGTTTGATGATGCCACAAACAGACATAAAAATGTCTATACAATCAGTCGCAATCCTACCGTCATCAAGATGATGAATGAGCTTAATTTTACAACATTCGATAGCTTTTTAAACTTTCCCGATCGGTTTCAACCCGATCTATTAGATTTCTACATTCATTCTTTACAATGGTTGGCATCTCCTTACCGCATTCAAGAAATAGTTCGTAAACAAATTGCTTTCCCATCTCAACAAGATTTTATTTATGGATTGAAATCTAATGTTAAATATTGTTAGCTCTTAGATATAAATATGCTTATTCCCCCTTTTGGAGGATTTAGGCAAATAACCCCTGCTAGTATTGCCACAGAATTATCCCTACTACTCTTGAGTGATTGTGAAGAGTTGGATGTCAGGATAAAACGGAATTTTGGCGATATTCCCGATTATTAATTAGACAATCGCTGCACCATCGTCAAGGCGCGTTTGTGGTTGGCTGCTGACGTTCTTTTGCGCTGACGTTCTCTTGCTTCAACTAGTACACGCTCCCGTAATTGTGGGTCGCCGATCACCTCCAGCCACATGGACTTAGAAGCTCATTTCGATGATGAGTAGTCACTCCAATCATTTTGCCCGACCCGATCGGGACGAGCGATCGGCGAACTTTGATTTAATGGTATTTAAATGGCATCACTAAAATGCTTATGAAAGGTTAATAATGATATATTTAATATGTCAAAATAATATTTTTTAGAGGTCAAGATGATCCTAGTATGTGGCGGCATCAAAGGTGGGGTCGGCAAAACAACTTTGGCAACTAGCATGGTAGTGTTGCGTTCGGCTACCGGACGAGATGTGCTGTTGGTCGATGCTGACGACCAAGCAACTGCAACAGATTTTACAGCCGTCAGAACTGAGTCGCTTACAAGTGCGGGGTATACCTCGATCCAGTTACATGGAGCTGCCGTGCGGAATGAGGTTCTCAAACTAGCTCCCAAGTATGACGATATCGTGATTGATGTCGGCGGTCGGGATACGGCAGGTCAAAGAGCGGCTTTACTTGTCGCCGATGTCTATGTAGTTCCGTTTTTACCAGGAAGCTTCGATGTGTGGACGTTAGACAGTGTGGGCACATTAGTAGAAGAAGCTAAAGCCTTTAATGACAAGCTCAAAGCTGTGTGTGTAATCAATCGGGCTGATGCCAAAGGTTCGGACAATCAGGATGCCGCCGAAATTGCTAGTGAGATTCCAGGGTTGGTTTATATCGATGCGCCACTGGGAAACCGCAAGGCATTTCGGGCAGCAGCAGCGCAGGGATTGGCGGTAACAGAGATGAAGCCACAAGATGCTAAAGCGATTTCTGAGTTGAATAGGCTATTTCAACATCTTTTTAGCATTTAAGTGATATCATTTAAATGCTAAAAAGATGTTATTATAGAGTTATTAAAAGGCTAAAATAAGGCTAGAATGGCGATTACACGTAAACCAAGAGCTACAACCGCAGATAATTTTATTGAGAATGGTGGTTCGGCGGCAATCGGTTCCGAGCTACAACAACAACTTTCTGAATTACCATTAAAAGGTCAAAGAGGACGACCCAAACGCGAAAAAGAAGAAGAGACTGGCGTAAAATTGCGCTTGCCAACTAGCTTATTAGCGAGGATCGATACTTCAGTGGAGAGTCGCAAGCCGATCCTAAGTAGGCATCAATGGATACTTGAAGCAATTTATGAAAAGCTCGATCGGTAGTGACAATTTTCAGAAGACTTATTAACATCTAAAAAGATACTGTTTGATTCAGATGAGGCTATTGTGCTTGAAAATAACTATACTTCATGGCTGGAAGCATTATTTCAAAAGGGAGAAAAACCATATTTACAAAATCATGAAGCGTTAGATTATTTAAAAAAAATCCAGTCTTGGTATAATGCAGCAATTGCCGGAGGTGGTGGCGCAGCGATTGTTGGTACTGTTGCTGCGCCACCCATAGCCTTAATTGGAAGTTTGATCGGTTTAACTATAATTGAGCTTTCGCGACGAGTAGATCGATTAGTTTCTGTAATCGAAGAATTATTAAAAATTGATGGAATTACAATCACTCCTAGTGTAAAGACGGCTGAAGGAATCATCGATCTATTTGTAATGATGCCAGACCGAAGATGTTTTGCTTTCGCGCTTAAATCTAATAAAGATTCGCGGGTTAAATGGCGAGAAGATCGACAAGATTTTTTCGCTATTACACCCAGAAAAAACAAAGCAGCTAGAGTAAAAAAATGGTCTGACTTAATTAAGACAGGTCAAGATTTAAATGTCAAAACACTTGCTTTCAAAAAAGAGAAGAGCTATTTACTAAAAGGGAGTAAAAATATCATCACAAAAGCCATCGTGCTGACCAGCAAAACAACAGTAGACCCAAACAACGATCCAGCTCTATTTGTTGATTTTGGACAGACCACGGCCTTGCGCGTTCATGCCGGATCTTATATCTATGTACTGGAGCAAGCAAAAATTCTAGATTTCCTGGCTCCTGTGGAGAAGTCTTAGAGATAGGGCATAATAAGTAGTATCCAAAAACTAAAAACCCTCTGCCCACACTTGTGAGGAGAGGTTGATTAGCAGTCCATTAAACAAATAACGACCTTGCGTCACCGGAACATTCACTTCCGACAACATAAACACGAAAATGATTATGTTGATATTATACCCAAAAATGATGTGTAGTATAAACTCTCACTAGAGTCTAGTTCAAAAACTCGACTGTAATGAGGGCTTCAGAAGGAAAATCCGGTGATTCAGCGAGTGCTTCACCTAGATGACTACAAACAACTTCGCATTTGCCTTACAGACTGAATTAGACCGCTCGGCGATCGCTGCTGATATCGCCGAACTAAATACTCGCTACTTAGAACGCGAACACGCTCTCAACGAATTATGTTGGGGACTAGAGAGTGAAGAACGCCGGAACGATGGCAGAGTCAGAGATAAATGGATTTCTCAATACAACCACGTCCAACAAGGCGGACTAGCCTTTTATGGTGTCGATCCGCTCACAGGAGAGCGGACGAGTTGCCTGAGCTTCAAGCCGCTACACCCCAAGCCGGATCGCAAATATGAAAACCCTCCGAAAGTCAGTGCCCAGGCGATTTACCCAGCAGTAACTTATCGCGTCTGGCAACTGGTTAGTCAGCAGTTTAATTTGCCTTTGCCCACAGATGTAACGATCGCCGATCCTGCGGCAGAAGCTAAAGAATTTTGGCTGTGGGTAATTCAAAATAATCTTCCGGTAATTGTGACCGAAGGAGCCAAAAAAGCTTACTCAGCAATGAGTTACGGCTTCCCCACCATTGCCCTAACCGGACTGTGGAACTGGACTGACACCAGTAAAGACGAAAATGGCAAGACCAAAAAATATAACTTAATTCCGTCCCTCCAGCCGATTGCCACCCCAGATCGCGCGATTCATATCGCCCTCGATCGCGATAAAAAAGCAGCAGCAAACAAGGCGGTGATTCAATCTCGCTCGGCATTAGCCCAATGCTTAATCGAACGAGGGGCTAAACCATACTCTATTCCTTGGGACAGCGATTACAAAGGCTTAGACGATCTGATCGCTGGCTGTGGCATCGAGGCATTAGATCGGGCATCAGCCAAAGCCGAAGCACTCACAGGCGAACAGCCCAACTTCAAGCAAAAACCCGCGCCGAACATTTTGGCTGAAAAAATCGCCAAAGAGCTACGGGATAAGCTGCTATTTGATGTTGGCGGTAAACTCTGGCGATTTTACGAGGGTGGGGTCTGGCATGAAAAGACGATCGAAGAAATCGAACGATTTTTTTACGAACGGGTCTGTGTGGACGTTCCCGAAAATCTGCCCAGCTATATCGAAAATGTCATTAAGGTGGCAAAGTGGAAACTACTCCAACCCGTATGGACTGAGGTTTCGGGGCTAGAATTTATCCCTTTCAAAAATGGGGTCTGGGATGTGAAAAACCGAAAGTTACTACCACATCACCCTAGTTTTCTCCTGACGTGGAAATTGACCCGTGACTATCCGACTGTGGCGGGGCTAGAGTTTCCCAGTATCGATCGCTTCTTGACTCAAGTTACCAAGGGAAATCAGCAACTTAAAAACATTCTGATTGCTGCTTGTAATGCCGTGCTATTAGGGCGGTCTGACCTCCAAAAAGCGATTTATTTAGTAGGTGGTGGCGGTAACGGGAAAGGGTCTTTCCTGCGGCTGCTAGAGATGTTAGTCGGATTGGGCAACTGCCATAGCACGACCTTGCACGACCTCTGTGAGAATAATTTCGAGTTAGCTAATATCTATAAAAAGCGACTGATCCTCTGCCCCGATGAAGATAAGCGAGTCGGCGGTTTATCTCGATTCAAATCGATTACAGGCGGCGACTCGATTCGAGGTGAGAAAAAAGGTAAGGATGCGTTCAGGTTCAGATATGAGGGGATGGTGGCAATCGCCTCAAACGACCCGATCTTTTTGGGAGATAGCAGCTACGGTTTATCACGGCGGCTAATTACCATCCCGTTTAAGTATCAAGTCCCTACTCACGAACGGCGCGATCTGACGGCGGAATTCGAGGCAGATCTCCCCGCGTTTACATCCTATCTGCTGTCTCTAGATGAAGATGCCGTTAAATCCATCTTGCTCGGTAGTAGCAATGTCGCTGAGGTCAGGGAAACCGAATGGGATCTAACTACCCGTACCGATTCGATCGCGGCATTCTATGACGA